>CAYRLM010000085.1:2839-9191 GCA_964425035.1 uncultured Ruminococcus sp. | reverse complement strand
CACCACCGCACCTACCGCAGCGGAAAGTGTCCTGATAATGTTATCCCATGTCATTGCTTTATCCTCCCAATTCATTAATTCGCTCACGCCACGCTGCACGCTGTGAGATTTCGTCCGCATAATCCTCACGAGTTGCAGCGCCTTCGGCGATTTTGGCGGCAATGTAGTCGGTTGCGGCTAGCTTTGATTTGAGCGCCGCCACCTCAAGCCTCCCCAGACGTGCCGCTTTTTCCTCTGCGGTTTCTTCGTCCTGCGATATATCATAATTCTGCGATGTACTCATAATTCCCGTCCTCCCTCTGTTTGATGTCGGTTATTGTTGCCATTGACGGGCGCAGATCCACCGGGTCAATACTGTTTGTGCTGCGTATCTGATAATACCTCTGGCACTTCGCAAACTCCTCCGCAGGGTTCGGCGGCAGGAACTGCGTCGCGGCAGCGCCTATCTCGGCTTTTACCCAGCCGATTACACACGGTTCGGCTGACGATAGGACTATCGCCACGCCCAGACGGTTGTTTGAGTAATGCCCGACGGAAATCTTTATCGCGCCGTTCGATACCGCCGTGCTGCTGCCGTTTACCTCCGCAGGTACGGTTGTCGTGCCGGCAATTATTTCCCCGTCTATAAGCGCTGATACGGTGATTGTAAGCCCCGCAAAAGCCGCCGCGTTTTCTATGTGCTGCTGTATCCAGCCGTTTGAAGCGTCCGTGCCGTTCCACGCCGCCGATATGCCGCCGTCAACCACAGACACATTCGCTCTGCAAATTATCCAGCGGTCTAAAGTGTAAGCGAACGAGACACCTGCGGAATACTCTGTCAGCCCTCGCTGATTGACGAGGAAATCGGGGTTATCCAGCAGATTGCGGCTGCTGTAATTGACGGCGCTCCACTCTGCTTTCTCTTGGGCGGTCACATGAATATCCGTATTGCTCTCATGTGCCGAAACAGCGGCTCTTGCCACCTCGTCAGCGCCCGAGCCGCCCGAGGACGCCGACAGCTTAAAAGGGTTCGTACTGTAATCCGAGCCTACAAGCATTACCGAGCCCGTACCCAGCAGGTACACGGTTCCGTTCGCACCGTAGACGGGAGCGGAACTCCCTGCAGGAATACCTACAACACCGTCCGCACCTGCGGTTACCCCCGCGGATTTTGCGGCGTATATCGTGCCTGTGCCGTCATTGCGCAGCCATGCGTTTGCGCCCCTGAATTGTACCTGCTCTTCGCCGCCCGTAAGGGCGATTGTTTTTGCTTCTGACATTGTTTACCTCCTACAATTTTGTGCCGTTGTAATATAAGCCGTCCTCCCGAAAAGATAGAGTCCTGTCACCGAATTTGATGAATGGCGGATACAGCCCGTCATTATCCTGAGCCGTTGTCCGTATTGTCAACATCTTCCCGTACCCGCTTCTTGGCGTCAACGTAAGCGCTGTCATTTCTGAACTTTCGCCGAGTTCCAATTTTGTTCCGGCGGCGGTAGTGATTGACACCGCACCGTTGTCGCTGAAATTAACCAGTATTTTGCTCCCATTCAGTGAATACGCTGCTTGCAAACCCGTATTCATCGAGATATAGCCCAGCTTGTTGCCGTTTTCATCGTAAAACTCCAGATTTCCGGCTACCCATCTTACATAGGACGAATTTGTTCCGCGAAAGTCTGTCAGTTTCTTGGCGGTTTCGCCCGAGCTGTTCTCCGCCACCTTCTGCTCCAATGCGTCAATACGCTTTTCTGTCTGCGATTTTGGCTGGACACGCTCTGTGCCGCTATCGTCGTCTTCGTCATCGGACAGAGCCGCCGCAGCCTCCGAGGAGGACGCCGCAATGGTTGACGGCATATTGCACTGTATCGTATGACTGCCCCGATATTTCCACGTCTGCGATGTTATCATGCCTGTGCCGTAGCCCCGCTTGGTGTCTATCTGGCCGCCGCGCAGACGCACATAATCTCCGATATCAAGCGCCGGGTCGCCGCCGAACTCTGCCTTGTATGCCCGGTTTATGCACCGGTATATCTCCGATACCGCCGTTGTCAGGACATCTCTCACTTCACTGTCGCTGAGGTCGGCGAGCAGCGGATTTTCAGCCCATTCCAGCGTAAGGCAGTCGGAATTTGAGGTCGTAATCCTGCCTCGGTTTTTCAGCCGTACTCCGTTTCTGTTCATAATAAACGAGGTCACCCGTGCCGTGCTGTCCGAAAACTCCGTTGAGAAACGGATATTCCCCTGAAGCTCTCTGACCGGGACTACCATTCCCTTATCGTCCTGACTGCAAGTAAGCTGAATAAAAACAAGCTCCCCATCACGGGAAGCCTTTGCAAAGCTGTTTGTGAGTACTCCCGCATACATCAGCAAATCTCTCTGCGTCTGTATCCGAGCCGTGTCCACCGAAACCGTCAGCGTACCGTTCGGGAGCGCTTCAAACTGAGCCTGCGTCATTCCGAAAGGGACGCCGCAGCTGTCACAGGCGGCGCTGACCAGGTTGTACAGTGTGTCAGTCATCTCCTGCGTTCCCCGGTCAAACAATACCAACATGTCATATGCCTTGAAGCTCACGGTGTCCGACTGCCGCTTTATCGTCGAGCCGTCCGCGATGAACCTGCCCAGAGGGACGCTGTCGTAATCCGTGAAGCCGCTGTCGGTGTACAGCCGGAATGTCAGCTCCACCTGCGCACCGTCAAGGCTCTGTGCGCCGCTGCCGTAATTCAGCAGGGATATTGACAGCTCGTCCGCACATACTCCCCCGGCACGGAACTCTCCGCTGCTGTTTATCTTGCTGTTGACAGACAGCGAACCCTCCTTGATATTGCTGTCGGATATTTCAAGAACGCTTCCGTCCGTCATGGTGATTGTACCCGCAACGGCAGTAAAGGTCACGGTTTTTGCTATATTTGCGGAATATCTCTCCGATACGTTGTACATGTCATACCTCCGTCAGCGAAAAGGATACGTCGTAATACCGCACGCCCGAGCTGTCCTTAAACTTGAAGCTCTCGGTGATATCGCTGTTGTATGCCGTGAAGCTTTCCGTCCCGCCGGCGGCGCTGCTTACGGTCACGGACTGCGGCTTTGCGGCGAGCGCTGCGTCCAGCTGCGTATATTGCTCCGCGGTAATATTGGTGAGCTCAATATCCAGCTTGCGTACCCCCGTGCGAACATATGTGATGTTCATTACGCCTGTTTCGCCGCGCCCGCTTGTGCCGGAATGTATATCGCTCTTGGTCTTGGTATAAGGCAGGAGATTTTCTCCAGGTACCTCATACCCGTTTATTATCAGTTCTGCCATAGCCGCTCCTTAATAACCGTTGCTCCGGGAAAGCTGGCGGCGGTTATAATCCGCCACTGCCTGACCGATGACCTCGCCGTCAAGCTCCACCACAACCGTGGTGCTTCCTCCGGACAATTGTCCCATCTGCGACAGGGCGGCGCTTATTCCGGCGGAAACCGCCTCCGCTATCTTGCTTTCGGGAGCGATTATCTCGCCCTCATGCTTGTTGTCGCCGATTACAGCGAGCTGCGGCGTATTCGCCGCAACATAACCGCCCGAAGCCAGCAGCGGTATTGTGGGTACATTATCCGCCCAGTCAACCTTCCAGCCCCAGTCCTGCCCGAAAACATTGCCTATCGCCGACACTATGCCTCCCAGACCGTTGGCTATGCCCTCGATTACCGCAACAATCCCCGTCCACAGACTGTTTATCCCGTTTATCATGCTGTTGATAACGCCCTTTATAACTCCCCATATTGCGTCCCAGATACCGCCGAAGAACTCCTTTATTCCTTGCCATGCCTTCTCCCAGTCACCCGTGAAAACGCCCATGATGAAATCCATCAGACCCGTGAGCGACTTAAATATGCCTCCCACAACATCACAGATTATCGCAAAAACATTCTGAATAGCATTCCAGATTGACTTGATGACTGCCTGTACTGCGGGCCCCAAAATGTCGATTATCCACTGAAAAAGCGGCAGCAGGACTTCATTCCACCAGGTTGTGAGAAACTCCCCGACTGTGCTGAGCCAGTTTAGGACATTGTCAAACAGCGGCTTGATATGCTTCTCGTAAAACGGAGCTATTGTGGAAGCCGCCCACTCAAAGAACGGCCCCAGCACCTCGTCCCAGAAATATTGGAGCGTATCCCCTATGGTGGAAAAAACGGCGTCAACAGCGTCAAACAGGGATTGACCGTCCCCGGCTACCCAGTCTGAAAATGTCTGCCACATATCGCCCCAGCAGTTTGTCATTTCGGTGACGACAGGGCTTACCGCGTCCGTCCAGATACTGTCAAACAGCCCCTTAACCTTGTCGAATACAATGCCGGAGGTTTTGATAAGTCTGGTGCCTATGCTTGTGACAGCCGGCAATATCGCTGTGGCGAGGGTGTTGACAAATGTCGGGAATACATTGTCCGCCAAATCTCCGAAAACAAGATTTGCGCTGTCCCAGATACCGTTAAACATTCCTCCGCCGACCTCCGCCGCTGTTTTCAGCAGGTCGGTGAAGCCGCCGTCCAGCCAGCTTGCAAAGTCCGGGACATTGCTTTTGAGAGTTTCCCACAGCTTAGCGACAATGCCCTCGGTTTTGCCGAGATTGTTTTTCGCCCCGGTGACAAAGCCGTCGAACACGTCGCCGACATTGCGCTTGCCGGAGAGCGAGATTGAAACGCCCTTGCCGGTGACAAGTCTGCGCTTCCAGCCCTCGGTGGTCATGGGAGTCCATTCCTCGACGTTGCCGTCAATACTCACCGAAAAGGTGGTCATATCCGCAACGGTTTTCATGTCCTCGTCGGCGCTTTCTCTGCCTTTCGTGCCAATCTTGAATTTGTTATTGAATACGGGATAAACTCCGCTTTCAACAAGTGCCATAATTATTCTCCCTTCTTGTAATAAATCAGAAACTCGATTACCCGTTCGCTGACGCCGTTTTCATCTGCGCCCACGTCAACGGGCTCATTGTTCAGCAGCATTATGCAGCTGCATTTGTGTCCGCCTATTACCGCTCCGTTAAGCCCCGCCAACTCGTTATAGAGCGCAAGAGCGGCGTTCTCGGCAGCGCGTGTGGACTTCTCCCAGTGTATCAGCAGAGAAATCCCCTTTGTGAGCGTCTGCGTGGTATTCTCGCCAACGGCGATGTCACGGACACGGCTTTCCTTGAGCTGATACACGCCGATACTCCTCGGCTGCTTATCCGGCAGAGTTCCGGCGTAATAGTGTTCGGCTTTCGTGTTCAGTGTTTTCAGCCAGTTCAGCACGTCCTCAAGCGTTATCACAAGTCGCCCTCCCTCCGGTAGAACCTTATAAATGCGTTTTTGGCGAAATCCTTTTTGCTCCCGGATATCCAGTCGTCAAACCATTTGCCCCGGGCATTCGGGTTTTCGGCGGTGCTGAAATTATACTCCGGGTGGAAGTACAGCCGCCGTGCATACGGCGTCTGTGATACGATTGACACCAAACCCTTTCCCGACTGTGAGCAATCAATGAACGTATTCGTGTTTTGCAGATTTCCGGTATCTCTCGGCATTACCTGCGCCTGAACGACATCGGTGTGAACCGCCTCTGCGGTCATCTCCAGCGCTCTCACCGCCGCCTGCGAAAGCTGATTTATCCGCGGCATATTCAGCCGCACCCGTGAGGTAACGCTTACGCTGTCCGACATCATACCACCTCGATTTTTGTGTAATTCACGCTGCCGTCGGGATTTCTGCATTTCTGCACACGCACCGCCCGGAACTCCGCACCGTTCACCGTGACCGTTCCGTCAACCGGGGCGAAGCATTCCGGGCAGATATCCCCGTCAATCAGCAGCGTTCCCGAAAGCCGGATTTGCTGCTTCTGCTCGGTGAAAGCAATTCCGCCGCCCGCTTGAAAATTGCATAAAAAAATGCCGCAGACGGCGGCTTCTCTTTCGTTGAACTCGTTCATCTCGGCGGCGTAAAGCGTGATTTCCGCAGGAGTTTTCGCCGTTCGTACAAGCTTCGGATACATTCAGACACCCCCATAGCACAGTCCCGTCGTTTTCAGCAGCGCATATATTTCCGACGGAATAAGCGCTCCGCAGACGCACTTAACGGTATCGCTTGCGCCAACTGCCGCCGACACTCCGTTAATGCTGTACTGCTTGTACGGGCTTGACAGAATGTCCGCATTCTCCGTCTGCCATTCCGCAAGCTTGCAGACTGCACGCTTCACGGTGCTTCGCTGAAACTCCGTAAGGCTCTCGAACCCCGCCGCCCTTATCCGCCCGTATGTCAGAATATCCACAGTGTCCGAAGCGTTTTCGAGAGCGGCGGCATTGCTCTCGGAAATGGCTTTGCCGCCGAAAACTCCGCTGTAATATTCATAGTCCGCATACATTTT
>CAYRLM010000085.1:0-2739 GCA_964425035.1 uncultured Ruminococcus sp. | reverse complement strand
AAATGGCTTTGCCGCCGAAAACTCCGCTGTAATATTCATAGTCCGCATACATTTTCAGCCCTGCTTTCCGCTCTTCGGCTTCTTCTCCTCGGACTCTGCTGCGGTTTTCTCCCCCGCCTGCTTCTCTTTGGACTCTGCCGCGGTTTTCTCCCCCGCCTGCTTCTCTTCGGGCTTGGGGAACGTTACGCCTGTAATCTTACCCATAGCAATACCTCCTTAAGTTTCCGCAATATTAGCGTAAATTGCGCACAGCTTGTTCTCATATGCCGCCGACAGACCGTAAGAGCGGTATGCGTAGATGTATGCGTCCGCATTCTGGTTCCGGTCGGGCGTAATGATTTTTGGGATAGCGTGCTTTGTGTACTGGAGAACGGCTGAGGGGTGGATTACCATGAAATTGATAGCCCTGCCGTTATCGGCCTTTTTGAAGCCGCCCGCCGTTTCACCGCTCGAAACGCCGTCAAGCTGCTCGATAGCGGAGAAGAAACGCTGTGCGGGTACAATCACCTTGTTCGCAAATCTCGACATAATCGAGCGGCTGACGGTGAGGTCTGCGTCCTCAACCAAGCCGTCGAGAGCGGACGTGATAAAGAGTATTCTGCCCTCGGCGGGAACCTCTGCGTCGTCCATGGCGGTTGTTGCGGCTCTGAGAGAGCGTATTACCTCCGAACTTGTCCCGATATCCAAGGACACCTTTGTCTGCGCCTTTTCGCAGTACGAAGCGAAGCGGAATGCGTCAAGCTCGGGGATTACCTTTGTTCTCTCAAACTCGCCCGCAAGCCTGCCGAAAGCGAGGTTCATTGTTTCCTCGTCGTCCATGCTGTCAATCGCAAACTTGCGTCCTCTGTCGAAGTTGAACTTCACCGTTTCCCATGTCAGAGCGCTGTCGCCCGTGGGATAGCCCGTGTTTCTGTTGTAGTCGCCCAGACCGTCAAGGGTCATTTTGGGGATAATTATTTCATTCGTGTTTGCGCCCGCCCTTGCGAGAGAGGTGTCGCTGTCGAGCAGAGAGGTTTTGCTCTCCGCCTGATATACCTCGTCAAGCAGGTCAATGTACTTCTGCGCAAGTGTAATGCTGTTTGCCATTGTTTTTTCCTCCTGTTAAATGTTTAGTTCTTAGGCTTCAAGCCGAAAGCTTTCCGAAGCCTGTCATCCTCCGTCTGTCGGTTCGGGGACGAATTGCCGTCCGAGCCGACCGTTCGGAAACCCGTGTTCGTGCTTTTCTGCATTTTGAGCGCGGGAACGTCCTCCAGCACCTTGTTGACCGCGGCTGTAATTTTGCCCTCGTCAGGTTCGCCGCTTTCGTTCAGTGCATCGGACAAATCCGCAAGCTTCCCGATATACACGCCCGCTGTCGGCTCTATTCCGAGCTTTGCCGCACAGCTCAGAACGGCGGCGTTCAGCTTCGAGCTTTTGATTTCCGCTTCGAGCTGCGCAATTCTGCCGTTTGCCGTTTCGAGCTGCCGAGCCTGTTCGCTCTGCTTCTGCTCCTCGGTTTTCTGCGATTCTTTCCATGAGCGGAAGGCGGTCAGCTCGTCCTTTGTCGGCTGATTTTTGCGCTCACGTTCGAGCCGCTTGTTCAGAATATCGTCAAGCTCCTTCTGCGAGAATTTCTTCTCTTCCGCTGCGCTGTCGGCAGGCTTGCTCTCCTGCTCTGTCGGTTCGGTGTTCTGCGTATTCTGCGTTTCTTCTGCCATTTTGATTACCTCCGTTTATAGCCTGTCGGCTGTGAAATCCGGGCGCAGTTTAGTGCCGTGAGCCTGTTTCGGGCATGAAAAAAGCGTCCCTTTCGGAACGCTTTGATTATTCGGTTATAAGAAAACCGCCCTGATTGCTCCGGGCGGTTTAGGATATTTGATTAATTACTTTCAAGCGCTATTTTTTTCTTTCTTACCGTCAAGCAGTTTCTTCAATCTTTCGTTTGACTCAGCAATAATACGTTCCTGTTCCTCTTTTGAGGTAGGTTTTTCAGGCGGTATCATAGTATACCCGTCAAACTCGTGTACATTTTTTGGTTTGTTCATAAGTTTACCTCCTCCACTATTCCGTAATCAATTCCTACCAGTTCGTATGCCTCTTTATAGGCTCTGTCAACGTCAACGCCGCCGTGGTATCTGATTGCAATTTCCTCTTGTATAGCGTCTGCAAATTCGATTGCCGATTCGGGTTTATTATATACATAAATCTGCCCGTTATGCCCGCTCACAACACCTAGCGCATAATTGTTGTTATAAGCACTGTTGAAATCATCAACACTTGGCGGATAGCCTTCAGGGTGACTGTGAAAAGCTATAATCGGAATATCATCACGCTTCGCGGCAGCCAATGCATTCCTAATGCTTTCGTTGTAGTCGATACCTTGCTCATACGCAGCGTTTATCTGCGAACCCATTATTTCGCCTGTGTTGCCGTTTATGAGGTACATATCTTCGTACAGCGTGCCAGTTCTATGATTAATAGCTTCTTTGGAACACTTCGCAAGAGATTTGTTTACGGCTTCGTTATCGGTTATTTTGCCAAATTTTGACGCATATGTTTCAGAATTTATGTAATCCAAATCTGCGTCAATGGACAGAGAACCATAACGAACCCCGTATTCAAATTCTTTTTCCATAACAGTACCACTTCCTGATTTTATTATACCACCATTATCCCCATTTGTCAACGCTTTTTCGCTTTCCCAACTAACTTTCGGCGGCTTCGGCAGCTTCACATCAATCCCACGAATCTTTTCCCTGT
>CAYRLM010000084.1:0-9382 GCA_964425035.1 uncultured Ruminococcus sp. | reverse complement strand
AGAACGCACAAGCCCGTGTAGCCGAAGCGATGGACGGAGCGTTCGGTTTCTTGGACAATCAAAGGAAAGACGCATAATCCTCGTTTCAACGGATAATTTCGCAAATAGCGCCTGTTGCCATTTGTTGCGTGACATCGTGTCACGTTTTTGTGGCAACTGCGCTAACCTCCTGTTAGCGGACAAATAGCGGACAAACCGAAAAATCCACAAAAAGAAAAACTCTCAAACGGCTTTGTAAAGCCATTTGAGAGTATCTGCTGTGGTGACCCGTACGGGAATTGAACCCATGATTCCGCCGTGAAAGGGCGATGTCTTAACCTCTTGACCAACGGGCCTAATAAAAAAACCGCACAAAAAGCTATGCGGTTTTAATGGTAGCGGTAATCGGATTCGAACCAATGACACCCTGGGTATGAACCAAGTGCTCTAGCCAACTGAGCTATACCGCCATATTAAGTCGTTTTCTGTATTATTCTCAACGACTTAATTATTATACCATGAGCATTCGGATTTGTCAAGTACTTTTTCAAAATTTTTTAGAAATCCCCAACGTATGATATCATTATTCTTCGCTGTACTCCGCAATGTAAGGGAGATTTCTGTATTGTTCGCCGCAGTCAAGACCGTAGCCTATCACGAAGTAATCGGGTATCGTGAACAGCGAAATATCCGCCTTGAACTCCACCACCCTCCGCGAGGGCTTGTCCAACAGCGTAATTACCTCCAGCGAAAGCGGACTGCGGCTGCGCAGCTTCTCAACTATCGCCGACAGCGTCCTGCCTGTGTCGATTATGTCCTCAACTATGATAACGTGATAGCCGCTTATGTCCTGCGTGATATCTTTGGTGATTGTGACATCTCCGCTGGACTCCGTTCCGTCGTAATAGCTCCGTGCGCACATAAAGCCTATCTCGCAGGGAATTGTCACCGCACGGCAGAAATCCGCCATAAATATGAATGCCCCGTTAAGTATGCTTACAAGCAACAGAGGTTTCCCGGCGTACCTTTTGCTGACATCGCTGCCTACCTCGGAAATTCGGCGCTTTATTTCGTCCTCGGTAAAAATCACACGCTTGATGTGCCGCTCAAAATTATTATCCAAGCTGACCGCCTCCTCATGCCTTTTTTCGCCGTAATTTTTATCCTGATACTATTATAACCTATGCTGCACATTTTTTCAAGTACTTTCATCACAAAAAATTCTCCGGCGGCTGCCGGAGAACTCAAAAATCAAGGTTATGCCTTAAATTTTATATACCCAATTATCCTTGCGGGGCTTGGGCGCAGGGACTTCTCCGGCAGGATAACCGACTATGCAGAAGCCTATTCCCTCGTAATCCCCGGTTATGCCGAGCTTTTCGAGAAGCGCACTTCCCTGCTCTGTGCCGAAAACCTCCTTTGCACGGTGTATCCAGCATGCGCCAAGCCCGACGGCATGCGCTGCGTTCAGAAGATTTCCCATAACAAGACTGCCGTCGTAAATATAAGTGCCTGCGCTCTTATCCGCCAGCACTGCCAAAACCGCCGGAGCCCCATAGAAAGGATCTCCCTTTCCGCCCATCACCTGAGCGTTCAGTTCAGAAAGCATGTCACGGGTCGCTTTGTCTGTTACCTCAATGATAATGGGCGACTGACGGTTCATTCCCGTGGGAGCGAAGGTTCCCGCTTCGATTATGCGGTCAATCAGCTCCTGCGGCGGCATTTCCGGCTTGTATGCCTTTACGCTGGTTCGGGTTGTCATATTCTTTATCGGGTCTGTCATAATATTAATCTCCTTGTCGAAATTATATTATGATTATACCACCATATTATCAAAAAGTCAACAGCGGCAAGTATTGAAATCATTCCCGTCAGACAATTTCAACGTTATATTCCCTGAGCCAGTATTCTATCTGGAGCATATATGCGTATATCTGCGGCAGGGTCATCAGCTGTCCGTACCAGTTTTTGGTGAACCCTGCGCCGTTAGTGTCCAGAAGCTCACGCAGTCTGTCGGCGCTGACTATCTCCGTCAAGCGGCAGTCGTCCCTGTCGAGTACGCTCCGCAGGCGGCGGCTCAGCAGTTCAAGGTGCTCGGGGTCGTGCGTCTTGGGGTAGGGACTTTTCTTCCGCCAGAGTACGTCGTCGGGGAGTATTCCTGTCATGGCATAGCGGACAAGTCCTTTTTCCCTGCCGTTGTACGCTTTCATTTCCCATGGGATATTATACGCATATTCCACAACCCGATAGTCGCAGAACGGAACTCTCACCTCAAGCCCGTGCGCCATGCTGCACCGGTCTTTTCTGTCAAGAAGAGTACTCATAAAATAATCCATGTTCATGATGAACATTTCTCTCATTCGGCGGTCTGTCGGACTGTCGCTGTCAAGGTACTCCGCCCGAGAAATGCACCTGTCGCAGCTTCTCCGTACAAACTCCTCCGCCTCCGCCCCGGTCATGGGGCGCTTCATCAGGGCGGCACGTTCGGGCACCGCCGCAGACCACGGGAAGCCCTCGCTGAAAAGCAATTCCCTGCGGTGATACCACGGATAGCCGCCGAATATTTCATCTGCGCATTCCCCCGACAAAGCCACCGGGAAGCGCTTTCTTATTTCACGGCAGAAAAGATACAGCGAACTGTCCACGTCCGCCATGCCCGGAAGATCTCTCGCACGGGTGCAGTCCTCCAGTGCGTCGGTCAGTGCGGGAGTGTCCAGCACTATGTTCGTATGCTCCGAGCCGATGAACTCCGCCATGCGGATTATCCACGGTGCGTCCTCGTCCGGCTGGAAGCTGCTTGCATGAAAGTTCTTGCGGTTATCCTTGTAATCTATCGACCATGTGGAAAGCTGTCTGCCCTGCCTGCGGAACTCCTCCGCAGCTACCGCGGAAATAACGCTGCTGTCAAGTCCGCCCGACAGAAAGCAGCACAGCGGCACATCGCTCACCAGCTGCCGCCTTATTGCGTCTGTCAAAAGCTCCCGCACATGCGCTGCGGTGTCCTCAAAGCTCTCCGTGTGCGGCGCTGCGTGAACGCTCCAATAGCATTCCTCCGCAAAGCCCTCGTCGGTCAGCACCGCACAGTATGCCGGCGGCAGCTCGCTTATATCACGAAATACTCCGCTGCCTACTTTCCTTGCAGGGCCCATAAGCATTATCTGCGCAGCACCGTCCTCGTCTATGACAGGTTTGACCTGCGGGTGCTTCAGCAGCGCCTTTATCTCGCTGGCAAAAATTATCCCGTCTGCGGTTCGGCTGTAAAACAGCGGCTTCACGCCTATCCTGTCCCTCGCCATGAATAATCTGCGCCGCCGTCTGTCCCATACCGCAAATGCGAATATACCGTTGAACAGCTTTACGCACTCGTCACCGTATTCCGCATAAGACCGCAGCACCACCTCCGTGTCGGAATGTCCCTCAAACCTGACCCCTCGCCGCTCCAGCTCCCGACGAAGCTCATTGGTATTGTACAGCTCGCCGTTGTATACCAGAACCAGATCTCCGATACTCATCGGCTGCGCACCGTTCTCCGGGTCAATGACAGCAAGCCGCCTATGAACAAGGTATGCATTATCGTCCGCATACTGCCCCGACGCATCGGGGCCTCTGGGAGCCACCGCTTCGCTCATTTGCTCCATAACCGCACTCATTCGCCGCATATTTTCAACATAGCCTATCTGCCCTGCAATTCCGCACATCTATGCTTCTCCTTTCAGCTCGGAAAAATTCCGTTTCTCAATATTATATGCCGCCGAAAAAATTTTGTGATTTTTTGAATTAAACTATTGACAAAATCGTGTTTATATGATATATTGTATATATCAGATATATACAATATGCTTTACAGGAGGATAAATGAACATAATAATCACCAACTCCGCCGGCTGCCCTATCTACGACCAGATAGCCTCACAGATAAAGGCGATGATACTTTCCGGAGAACTGAAGGAGGGCGAGCCGCTGCCGTCAATGCGTGCGCTGGCACAGGATCTGAGGGTCAGCGTGATTACTACCAAGCGGGCATACGAGATACTTGAGCAGGAAAAGCTCATCGAAAGCTATACCGGGCGGGGAAGCTTCGTTTGTGCGCAGAACCCGGAAATGCTCCGCGAGCAGAAGCTGCGTGAAATCGAGCAGCTTCTGTCAAAGGCGGCGGACGCCGCAAAGCGCAGCGGCATAGGCTATGACGAGCTTTCGGAAATACTGAAAATGTTTATGGAATAACTTTAGGGGGTTCCCTTTACGGTTATAGATTAAAAGTCCGTTTGCGAATATCGGACAATACCGCAACATGGAGGTTTTGGCATGAAAAACAGCATTGAAATCAAAAATCTGACCTGCAAATACCCGCAGTTCACGCTGGACGGAATAAGCTTCGATATCCCATGCGGCTCCGTCATGGGGCTTATCGGCGAGAACGGCGCAGGGAAATCCACGCTGATAAAAGCGGTTCTGGGACTTCTGCGCCCGGTCAGCGGCAGTATCACGGTACTCGGCGAAAATTCAACAAAGCTCACCGACACGGTCAAGGAAAAAATCGGTGCGGTATTTGACGAAATGCCCTTCCCCAAAGAGCTTAACGCAAAGCAGCTGAACAAGGTTCTCGCCGGAATTTTCACCTGCTGGGACGACGATATGTTCCGCAGCTATATGGAGCGCTTCGGACTGCCGCTGAACAAGAAAATCGGGAGCTTCTCCCGCGGAATGCAGATGCGCCTCAGCTTTGCGGCGGCGCTTTCCCATGCTCCGCAGCTTCTGGTGCTTGACGAACCTACCGGCGGTATCGATCCCGTAATGCGCAGCGAGCTTCTTGATCTGCTTCTGGAATTTATGCAGGACGAAACGCATTCTATCCTGATTTCCACCCACATAACGAGCGACCTTGAGCATATCGCCGACTACATAGGCTTTATCCACAAAGGAAAGCTAGTTTTCTGCGAGGAACGCAACGAGCTGAAAGAAAAGCACCGCATACTGAAATGCACCGACGAGCAGCTTTCGCAGATTGACCCGTCGGACATAATCGGAAAGAGGGACGGAAAATTCTCGCATGAAATACTTACCGCCGCTTACGAAAAATACCCGAATATTGCACAGGATATCCCGGATATTGACGAGCTGATGGTGTATTATGTCAAGGACGAAGGGAGAGCATGACATGAAAGGTATGCTGTATTCTTCCCTGCTGGCAAATCGCAGCAATATCATCGGGGCGGCAATATATTCTGCGGCAGCGGCTGTTGTTGGGATTATACTGATTTTTGTTTCATGGGAATTTCCGGGTTATTCGCCCACGCTGCAAATGCCAATCAACCTGTTTCCTATCATCTCCGTCAGCATTGCGGTACACGGCATCGGCAGAGAAACGGAAAACAACCTTAAAAGCCGCTTTACCGGATACGCTCTGACCGCCGTAACTCCGCATAAATTCGCCGCCGCTCATCTGGCGGAAAATCTTGCGCTGACTTTTTACGGAACGGCTCTGGGAACGGCTGTGCTGCTGACCCTGTATTTGGCGGACGACGGCATGGTAAACGAGAAATTATTTGCGCTGCTCCCTTTATTCGGCGTTCTGTGCACCGTTTACGACCGGGGTCAGACATTGCTGACAATCGATATAAAAAGCGCCGAAAAAGCCAATATGATTATAGTTCTTCCGTTGACGGCAATTGCTGTGGCGTTTGCGTTTGTGGGGATGAAAAATCAATGGCTCACCGGTATTGAAGATCTTGCCGACAATATCTTAGCGCCGACAACGGTTATTATATTTATCGCTGCGGCTGCGGCGCTGCATGTCCTGTTCTTCAATCTGCTTGTCAATAGAATAAAAAGGGGGAATATCTGTTGAAAGGGCTTATTATCAAAGATATTTACAGCGTCAGATTTCAGGTCATAATGGCTGTGCTGATTATGCTGCCGCCAAACCTCATGGCTTTGTTAATCGGCTCAGATGATTTGGCTCAGGATTATCGGCAGGTGATGGTAATATTCATGTACGGTGTGCTGAATTTGGTCAACATCTGTCTGTTCTCCTCGTTTGTGCTGAATACCGTCAGCAGCGACGTGAACAGCGGCTGGAGCAAAATAGTGAGAACTTTCCCGGTTTCGCAGCGCACCATAGTCGGGGCGAAGCTAACGTCAAGCTGTATCATAATCGGGCTGCTGGTCTTGATATCTATGGCGATAAATACAACGGGAATAATCACGCTGTCCGCTCCGGCTGAACCAATGCTGGCAATGCCGCTGTGTATGGGGCTGCTGGAGGCGGCAATTCTCTGCCCCGTTTTCCCTACCGCAATGAAGCATGGAACAAAAATCAGCACCGTGCTGTATATTCTCGCAGAGGTTCTGACGATCGGAATTTCTACGGCGGTGATAGCTACGGCGCTGAGCTCGGAGCATTCCGCCGCTGTACTGAGGGCGGTATTCTATGTGGGTACGCCGCTTATTGCGGCAGGCTCCGCAGTATTGTCCTTACGCTCGGCAGGTAAACTTATTTCCGAATAACGGTGCGTCACCGATAAGCTTTCCGAATAAAACCGCCCCGGCTTGTAAATCAAGTCGGGGCAGCTTTGATGAAATTTACAAACCGAAAGAAAATGGCTGCCGCCGATTTACGAAAACCGTTTATCAGCGACAGCCAAAAAAAGGGAAAGGGAGCGGGATATCTTAAAGCGAGAAATTACGCTTTAAGTCAGTTGAATTTTTTTGTGCAAACCCAAATTGCGCAAAATCATCGCATACTCTATTGTTTCTGCGGAATTATACGTTGAACAGAAGCTCATCGTAGGTCGGGAACGGCCAGTACTCCTCGCCGACTATGGTTTCAAGCTCGTCGGCAACCGCTCTCAGGCTCTGCATTGCCACAAATACCTCGCTGCAATAAGACTTTGCCTGTTCAACATAGTCGTCTATGCCCTGCGCCTTGACAATAGCGGCGTTCAGCTCGTCGATCTTCTCGTTGAGGGAAACGGTCAAAGCATTCACCTTGTTTGCGATACCCAGTTCAACGGACGGCTCTACGCCGACAGCCTTCTTGCTTGCAGCCATGTCGCAGATATCCTTGCTGAACTTCAATACCGCCGGCAGGATCTCTGTCTTTGCCATGTCGCTTGTGGTCAGCGCCTCGATGTTGATGATCTTGGAGTAGTTCTCGTAATTTATCTCCTGTCTGGCATGCAGCTCAACCTCGCTGTATACGCCAAACTTTGTGAATACCTTCACGTTCTTCTCCGCAGTAAGCGCCGGGATAGCGTCCACCGTGGTCTTGAGGTTGGGAAGGCCGCGCTTTTCTGCCTCTACCAGCCACTCGGCACCGTATCCGTTGCCGTTGAAAATAACTCTCTTGTGCTGCTTGATGTTCTTTACAAGCAGGTCATGCAGGGCGGAATTGAAATCCTCCGCCTTTTCAAGCTCATCCGCAAATTCGGTCAGGGAGTTTGCAACGATGGTGTTCAATACGGTGTTCGGGCCCGCGATATTCAGGCTGGAGCCTGCGCTTCTGAACTCGAACTTGTTGCCGGTGAAAGCGAACGGAGAGGTTCTGTTTCTGTCGGTTGTATCCTTGGGGAAGTTCGGCAGAGAGGATACGCCCACATTGAACATTGTTCTGCCGGATGTGTATTCCTTGCCCTCCTCAAGAGCCTCAATAACATTCTCAAGCTCCTCGCCGAGGAAGATAGAGATGATAGCGGGAGGCGCTTCGTTGGCACCGAGTCTGTGGTCGTTTCCGGCAGAAGCAACGGAGAGTCGCAGCAGGTCGGAATATTCGTCCACTGCCTTGATGATAGCCACAAGGAATGTCAGGAACTGTGCGTTCTCCATCGGCGACTTGCCGGGATCAAGCAGGTTCTGACCGTCGTCCGTGGAAAGCGACCAGTTATCATGCTTGCCCGAACCGTTGATACCTGCGAAAGGCTTCTCATGCAGCAGGCATACAAGTCCATGCTCGAGAGCGATCTTCTTCATCAGCTCCATTGTAAGCTGGTTCTGGTCGGTGGCAAGGTTTGCGGGGGCGAAAATCGGAGCGTTCTCGTGCTGTGCCGGAGCTACCTCGTTGTGCTTTGTCTTGGAGGTAATGCCCAGCTTCCACATATGCTCGTCAAGGTCTTTCATGTAGCTTGCGACACGATCCTTGATAGTTCCGAAATAGTGGTCGTCAAGCTCCTGACCCTTGGGAGCGGGCGCACCGAAAAGCGTTCTGCCGGTAAAGATAAGATCCTTTCTCTTATCATATGTCGATTTGTTTACAAGGAAGTATTCCTGCTCTGCGCCGACTGTTGCCACAACTCTCTTTGCTGTGGTGTTGCCGAACAGTCTGAGAATTCTGAGCGCTGCGTCCGAAACCACGTCCATGGAGCGCAGCAGAGGGGTTTTCTTGTCAAGCGCTTCGCCGGAGTAGGAATAGAAAGCGGTGGGGATATACAGAGAACCGCCCTTTACGAATGCGTAGGAGGTAGGATCCCAAGCGGTGTAGCCTCTTGCCTCGAATGTGGCTCTGATACCGCCCGACGGGAAGCTGGAAGCGTCAGGCTCGCCCTTGATAAGCTCCTTGCCCGAGAACTCCATGATAACGGTGCCGTCGCCTGCGGGAGAAATAAAGCTGTCGTGCTTCTCGGCGGTAACGCCGGTCATGGGCTGGAACCAGTGGGTGTAATGCGTTGCGCCTTTCTCGATTGCCCAGTCCTTCATGGCGCTTGCGACAACGTCTGCTATGCTGCTGTCAAGCTCCTTACCCTCGGCAATGGTCTTTTTGAGAGCCTTGAATATGTTCTTGGGAAGCCTCTGCTTCATCGTTTCCTCATTGAACACATCAATGCCGAACTGCTCAACTACGTTAAAATTTTCTGCCATGTCCCTTTTCCTCCTTGAAATTATGTTTAATTTAATGTCTGCAACAGAAACGAAAACGGCGCTTCGGACAGGGATAATATCCCCGCAATCCGAAACGCCGTTGTTTCTTAATCACATCTATATTTTAGCCGAAAAATGCGATTTTGTCAATCGTATTATTCAACAAATTGCAGCGCATTTATATGGGCTTTTGGTGCATTATAAACAAAATCCGCAGCAAATCGTGAAATACGCGGACACGTTCGTTTCAAAAAGCCGCCGATATTTCGGGATTTACGAACTTGCCGCCGCATATTTTGCAGGATTTTGTCCGAGATGTTGCAAAAATCAAGTGATGTTCTCGAGGGACTTCTCCAGAAACGACTTTGTTTTCGGACTGGAGGGATTACCGAACACCTCATCGGGAGTGCCGTATTCCTCGATAACGCCGTCCGACATGAATATCACCTTGTCCGAAGCGCTTCTCGCAAAGCCCATTTCATGGGTGACAAGTATCATGGTGCGCACTGCGTACTTCAGTTCCTTTATTACTCGAAGAACCTCGCCGGTA
>CAYRLM010000083.1:0-9433 GCA_964425035.1 uncultured Ruminococcus sp. | reverse complement strand
AGGGCAACGACCTGTACGGCGAGATGAGCGAGAGCGGCGTTATCAACAAGACCGCCCTTGTTTACGGTCAGATGAACGAACCGCCGGGAGCAAGAATGAGAGTAGCGCTCTCAGGACTTACCATGGCGGAATACTTCCGTGACAAGGAAGGTCAGGACGTTCTGCTGTTCATCGATAACATCTTCCGTTTCACGCAGGCAGGTTCGGAGGTTTCCGCTCTGCTGGGACGTATGCCCTCCGCCGTAGGCTACCAACCGACGCTTGCCACCGAGATGGGCGCTCTTCAGGAGCGTATCACCTCCACCAAGAAGGGTTCTATTACCTCCGTTCAGGCGGTATATGTACCTGCGGATGACCTTACCGACCCGGCTCCTGCCACAACCTTCGCACATCTGGACGCCACCACCGTTCTGTCCAGAAACATCGCTTCTATGGGTATTTACCCGGCAGTAGACCCGCTGGAGTCCACCTCTCGCATACTCACTCCCGAGATCGTCGGCAAGGAGCATTACGAGGTTGCAAGATCGGTACAGTCTATCTTACAGCGCTATAACGAGCTTCAGGATATCATTGCGATACTTGGTATGGATGAGCTTTCCGACGAGGATAAGCTGACGGTTTCCCGCGCAAGAAAGATCCAGCGCTTCCTGTCCCAGCCGTTCTCTGTCGCAGAGGCATTCACCGGCATGGAAGGAAAGTACGTTCCGCTTAAGGAAACTATCCGTGGCTTCAAGGAGATAATCGAGGGCAAGCACGACGACCTTCCGGAGTCCGCATTCCTGTTCGCCGGCACTATCGACGAGGTTGTCGAGAACGCCAAGAAGGGTTGATGACGGAGGTATAAAATGACGCCGTTCAAGTTAGAAATAATCACGCCCGAAAAGACCTTCTTCAGCGGAGAAACCGAGCAGATAATAGCCCGCACCACCGTCGGAGATGTCGGCATACTCAACGGGCATGAGCCGTACTGCGCCGCCCTCGGCATCGGACAGATGCGTGTGATGATAGACGGACAGTTCAAGCGTGCGGCAACCTCCGGAGGTATCATCAAGGTATCGAAGGAAAAAACCGTTATACTGGTGCAGTCCTGTGAATGGGCGGAGGACATCGACCTCAACCGCGCCGAACACGCGAAGCAGGTGGCAGAGGAACGCATAAAGGCAGCCGACAGCGACAACGATCTGCTGCTCGCCGAAGCCAAGCTGAAACGCGCCCTCAACCGTATCGACGCAGCGAATATCAAGTAAAATCCGGCGAAAAATCCCCCTTGGGGGCTTTCCCGCCGAAATATCCGCACCGCTGTCCAAAAGCATGGCACCGATGCCGACAGCAAAAGGCAGCACAACAGAAGTATTTTTTGCCCCGGTCAGGTTGACTCAGTCAGCTGCAAGCCGGGGCAAAAAATATATTTCAATCAGTCTTTTCCATGGGTGCGGTGAAGAGCTTACGTTTAAGGCGGAAGATGTCACGGTAAGCTATCTGCCGTTCCTGGGCCGCAGTGAAAATATAATAACCGCAGAAGCTCTGTCGCTTATTCCCTGATATATCAAGCTCAATGTTTCGGTAAAGACAGCAGCCGGCAATTTGCGGCGTTGCCTTTACTTAAAATGCGGCTTGAAGCATTATTTTCCGCCAAAGCATATGACCAAAAATTTTATAAATTATTATTTACCCCATTGACAAATCCTGTCTGTTGTGATAGACTATAAATTACGATACAGGTCTACAATTGTAAACCGCCGAAAGGAGGAGTATGTCCGTAAAAAAATGTATGCATGTCAAAGCAAAAATAAAAAATTCAAAAAAAATAAAATTTTTTTGAAATTTTTGCAACCTTTTTAAGGTTTCAGTTGTTTTATATTATGAAAGGCTAAAAAAGTCGGCAAACACAATGCCGAAAAAACAAATTAATCGGAGGGAGTTATTATGAAGATCAGATCAAAGGTCATCGCTGTATCGCTATGTGCGGCGCAGTTGGCAGCTATGATACCGATGACAGCGGCTTCTGCCGCAAGCTCGTCGCTCAGCATTGACACGATAGCCGCAGGCGAAAACCACAGCCTTGTTATCAAGAGCGACATGTCGCTCTGGGCAGCAGGCGACAACAGCAAGGGTCAGCTGGGAGCAGGCTCAGACACCTCGGAATCCAACGGGATAAAGGTAATGGACGATATCGTCTACGTTGAGGCGAACGACGACGTCAGCTTTGCCATCGACAGTAACGGAACGCTTTACGGCTGGGGAGATAATACCGGCGGTCAGGTAGACCCGTCCTCCTCAAGCTCATACATATATAAACCGCAGAAGCTCATGGACAACGTTGTTGAGGTGGCAGCCGGCGATACTCATACGGTAGCCCTGCTGAAAGACGGCTCCGTAATAGGCTGGGGCAGCAACCAATACGGAGAGCTTGGCATCTCCTCAAACTCCAAAAAGAACGACGACATACAAATCGCCGTAAATGCCGTTGATGTGGCGGCAGGCGACGGCTTCACCGTTATCGTAACAGAAAACGGCGAGGTATACACCTGCGGCAGCAACGATAACGGTCAGCTTGGCACAGGCAGCTACAAGGATACGGCTTCCCTCACAAAGGTAATAAACAGCGGTGCGGCAAAGGCGGACGCCGGAAACGACCACGCCCTTGTGCTGATGTCCGACGGAACGGTCAGGTCGGCAGGCTCCAACAGCAACGGTCAGCTGGGCGCAGACAGTTCCAAAACCTCAAGCAATTCCTTTGAGAAAATCTCTCTCAAAAACGTCAGCGCAGTATTTGCCGGCGGTAATTCCTCGGGTGCCGTGCTGGAAAGCGGCACGGTTTATACATGGGGCGACAACACCTACGGTCAGCTCCACAACGGCAGCACCACAGACCTCTACGCTCCCGAAACGGTTACAAGCAGCGTTGTTTCCGTAGCTTTCGGCGAGCATCACTCCGTCATGCTGAAAAACAACGGAAGAGTGTCCACCGCAGGTTCGGGCATTTACGGCGAGTTGTTTTCCTCCCAGAGTTCCATTGTTGCCAAGCCTGTTCTGATAAGCAAGAAAATCGTCGCTTATTCCGCAGGAACAGACCATGCGGCAGCCATTGACGAAAGCGGCAATCTGTATACATGGGGCTGCAACGACAGCGGTCAGCTCGGCACGGGCGACACCTCCAACAAAACCAAGCCCACTAAGGTAAAGCTGGAGAAAGAAGCCGTAAACGTATGGTGCGGCGATAAGGTGACATTGGTTCAGCTCAGCAATAACGACGTATATGCATTCGGAGACAACAGCAGCTGCATGCTGGGCTTCAAGACCCGTTCAAGCGTGTTAAAAACGCCTACCATCAACGAGTACCTTTCGGGATATTCCATAGACAAGATTGTATTCAGCGACGGCTTCGCCCTCGCACTTATCGGCGGCTCTGTATGGGGCTGGGGCAAGAATGCGTCAGGCAGACTCTGCACCACCGCAAAGACCATTGATTATGCAACGGAGCTTGACGACACAATATCCGGCGGCATTGCCGATATTGCAGCCGGCTCAAACCACTGCTTTGCCTTGACAAACTCCGGCGAGCTGTACGGCTGGGGCAGCAACACCTCCAAGCAGCTGGGAGCGGATACTTCCTCCAAAACAGTGGACACTCCCGAACTTATTGAGATACTTGACAGCAAAAAGAATGTGCTGAGCTTTTCCCGCATAGCTGCCAGCGGAAACCACACCCTCGCAGTAACCACCGACGGCGCAGTTTACGGTTGGGGTGAAAACAGCTCCGGCGAGCTTGGCTCCGGCTCTTCCAGAATAAGAACCCCCGAAAAGGTCAGCGTATCGGGCGACGAAGTGTTCACCGGCAACGGCTTCTCTGCGATTATCGACTCCGACGATCTGTACATGAGCGGAGATAACAGCAGCGGTCAGATAGGCAACGGCTCCACCACAAACGTAAAATCCTTCGCAAAGCTGATAAAGAGCGATGTCATCAGCGTCAGCCTCGGCGATAATTTCGCAGGCTGCATAACAGACGACAACGAACTGTACTGCTGGGGCAACAACTCCTACGGACAGGTCGGAAACGGTCAGGGCGGCACAAACACCGAGCCGCAGACGGTCATCAGCAACGGACTTTGCCAGAAAACCGTTATGGCTGATAAGGTAACGCTGGATAAGTCCGAACTTAATATCAAGCCCAACGGCACGGCTAGGCTCACCGCCACTGTTACCCCCACGGACGCATCAAACAAGACTGTTACATGGAGCAGCTCCAACACCGCCGTTGCGACGGTAAACGACAGCGGTCTTGTCAAGGGCGTAAAGAACGGTACCGCAACAATTACCGCAAAGACAAGCAACGGTCTTACCGCACAGTGCGTTGTCACCGTTTCCACACCGATATCCAGCTTCTCGGTATCCCCGGCTAAGTCCAAGACCATCGGCATTGATGGCACATTCACCTTCAAGGTCAAGATTTACCCCGACAATGCGGACGACAAGACCCTGCTGTACACCTCCTCCAACGAGGACGTGGCGATAGTTGACGACAACGGCAAGGTTACGGGCGTATCTGCCGGCAAGGCGGTCATCACCGTCACAGCAAAGTCCAACCCGGCAAAGACCAGAAAGGTGACCGTAACGGTTCGCCCCGACAAGGTGAATATCACCTACCGCAAGTCCACTTCCGAGGGCGTGATACTTGAATGGTCGCAGTCTGAATATGCGGACGGGTATGTTATCTATCGCCGCAACTCTTCAAAGGGCAAGGGAAAGGAGATCGGCGTAATCGAGAGCGACGATCCCGACGAGCTTACCTTCACCGATTCCACCGGAGTAAAGGGCAAAACCTATTACTACTACATAAAGTCCTATGTGACGGTAGACGGCAAGCGTATCTACTCCGCCGCTTCCACGATCTATAAGATCAAGGCGAAGTGATATCTGCCGGAATGAGAAAGACAACCTCACTCCCCCCATTATAAACAGGAAATGCAGAGCTTTTTCGGCTCTGCATTTTCTATGTCACGAAAACCATGTCGGGAATTTTTCGGCGATTATTTGCAGATAACTTCGATTGTGCTCCCCGATTTTTTCTTATGCACATATATCCGCCTGTCACGGAAATACTCCTGTATCTCCCCGACATGGGTGACTATGCCCACCATTCTGTTCTGCGCCCTCAGCTTATCTATCACCTCGAACGCAAGGCTGAACGTGTCGCTGTCAAGGGAGCTGAACCCCTCGTCTATGAACAGCATGTCCGACCTCCGCCCGGCGCCCTGCCGCAGGGTATAATCCGAAAGCCCCGTTGCCAGTGCGAAGCTTGCCATAAAGCGCTCTCCCCCAGAAAGCGTGGAAACGTCGCGCCGTGCCTCGCTGCCGGAGTTGTAGTCGATTATGTCTATATCAAGCCCCTCTGCGGCGTTTGCACGGACATTCTGAGTGCGCAGCGCAAAGCGGTATCTGCCGCCGCTCATCACGCTAAGCCGACGGTTCGCTTCCTCCAGAACCCCACGGAACATTCTCATCTGAATGAAAGCCTCAAAGGATATGCGCTCCTCGCCGCTGCCGTTTATTACACGGTTCAGTTCACGGAGAGTGTCCTGCTTGTGCGCAATGCTGCGGCTGCTCTCTATTCTGCTCCGGATTTCCGCAAGAGTACGCTCCAGCTCGGATTGTTCCGTGCTGTATTTCGCCATAGCCTCCTGCTGCCGCCTTTGCTCTGCGGTAAGCTGCCGTTCCTTTTCGGCAAACTGCTCCAACGGCTGCGGTTCACGGCTCTCAGGCAAACGCTGCTCGCATTCCGACAGCCTTGTCTGCGCCGCCGTCACTGACTGCTCATAGTCGTGAAGCTCCTGCTCAAGCCGCTTTATCTCATCTCTCCCGACGATGTATCGCTTCAGCTCCGTATCGTCCGCAAAGCCGCAGCGCTCAAGCTCCCTCAAAAGCGCCGTTTCCGCAGCCGAAAGCTCCGCACGCTGCTCCTCAAGCGCCGTCGAAAGCTCTGCGGCGCTGCTCTCTGCCGCCGCCAAGGACTGTGAAGCCTTGGAATATTCCTCCGCAGCGCTGCGGTTAAGCTCGTCCGCAGTCTTTATCTGCGCCTTTTTCGCCTTGATTTCCTCGC
This sequence comes from uncultured Ruminococcus sp., assembly GCA_964425035.1. Taxonomy (GTDB): domain Bacteria; phylum Bacillota; class Clostridia; order Oscillospirales; family Ruminococcaceae; genus CAG-115. The sequence goes on along the minus strand of CAYRLM010000083.1, from coordinate 3,330 downwards.
CGAGCATTTCGGGAGTGCGCCCCTCAAGCCCCGACTGCTTCTCCTCTGCCGCCGCTTTCTGCGCCGAATGTCTGCTGTTCAGCTGCGAAAGCTCCGAAGTCAGCCGCCCCTGCTCTTCTGTCAGCGCAGTGCGCCGCTCCTGCTGCTTGTCCCTCTTTTTGCGAAGCCCCGTCAGACTGTCCGCCGCCGCACGGCAGCTTTCCAGTGCGGATTTCTTCACCTCTGCCCTGCCCCGCAGCAATTCCAGCCGCTCCGACAGCGCATTGTCGGCGCCCTGCTCCGGCATTTCCTCACCCATCACCGAGGAATACTCCCGCAAAACCGCCGTGCGCTGCGTTTCAAGTCTGCCGGAATGCTCCGCAAGCTTACGCTCCGCAGCGGATTTCTCAGCCCTGCGCTTATCCGCCGCTTTTTCCGCTTCCTCCAATTGAACAGAGGTGGGTATGTCCTCAGTCCACGGCGCAGGAAACGGGTGCTCCGTCGAGCCGCACACGGGGCATTTCTCGCCCTTGTTCAGCTTCTGCGCCAGACGTGCCGCTTCTCCCGCATAATACCTGCGGTGAAGCTCCGCACTGTCATATTCCGCACCGTCAAGCGCTTTTGACGCTTTTTCGCTGTCCTTTGCCGCCCTCAGGCGCTTTTCCCGCAGCTCGGCAAGCATTGAAAGCTCCTTTGACAGCGCCTCCGCACGGCTTATCCGCTCCCAAATCTCGCTCCATTCTGCCTGCGCGCCGTCAGCCTTTGCCGCCAGCAGCTCCGCAGCACTTATCTGTTCGGAAATGCCGCCCAGCTCCTTTTCGCAAAGCTCCAGCTCTGCGGCATTCTTGGTGATTGCGCCCTGCATATCCGCAATATGCCGCTCCGTCTGCCGACAGCTTTCCAATGCCGCCTGTGCTTCCTCGCACTTTTTGAGCAGCGCCTCCAGCCCAGGCAGCGCTCCCAACGCCGCTTCACGTTCGGGGATAAGACGCTCCGCCGCTGTGCGGCTCTGCTCTGCGGCGTTAAGCGCCCGTTCTGCGGAATTTTTCTGCTCCGCCGCCGCATTCAGCCGCTTCTCGGCAGCCGCCGTTTTCGCTGCGGAGCTGTCACGGCGTTCCAATGCAGGTGCCACCTCCAAAGCCAGCTTCCGCCTTGTCAGAAGCAGCCGCTTTTGCTCCGACTGCTCTCTCTGACCGTCCAGCGCCGCTTTTTCGGCGGCGGCACGCTTCCACTCGGCTATGGCGGCGTTAGCTTTCTCGGCGGCAGCCTTCATGGTGTTGTTTTGCAGCAGTTCGCGGGAAATCCGCTCGCATTCGGCAGCCGCCCGCTCCCTGCCGCAGGCGCTTTCCGCAAGCATTTCCTCCAGCCTCGGCAGGAATGCGTCCGCACCCGAGATATACCTGCGCTCTCCCTCTGATGGGAAATAACGCTCCAGCAGCAGCTCGTAAGCGGAATTTACCCCCGACATCTCGTCGTCTGCGGATTTCTGCCACTTCTGTATTAATTTTGCGTAGCTTTCGTAAAGCTGCGTGCCGAATATTCTCCGAAGCGTGTCGCGGCGTGTGCGGCTGTCGGCGGTGAGAAACTTGTCGAATTCCCCCTGCGGCAGCACCGACACACGCAGAAATGCGTCACGGTCGAACCCGGTGAGCTGCCCTATCATTTCCGTGACTTTCCGTGAGCCTTTCATCAGCACATTGCCGTTCACGTCGGTGAGCCGAACGCTGTCCGAGGAGGTTGAAGACGCTGCGGCACCCGGCTTTTTCAGCTCGGCGGTGTCGCGGTGGACGGTGTATTCCTTTCCGTCTGCGGCGGTAAAGGTCAGCTCCGCATAGCTTTTCGCCTTTTTTCCTGCGTCCTGATTGCGCAGGGTAGCGCCGTCCTTTCTCAGAGAACCGCTGCCGCCGCCGTACAGTGCGAAGCATATTGCGTCAAAAATAGTGGTTTTCCCCGCACCGGTGTCGCCGCCGATAAGGAACACCTGCCCCGAAAACGGCTCAAAATCTATCGTTTCCACCCCGGAATACGGCCCGAATGCGGACATGACCAGCTTTTTCACCAGCATAGCCGTTCCTCCTCTCCAAGCTGCGGCGCAGCGCTTTCAAGCTCCGCAGACGTACCGTTTGCGAACGCCTCCTCCGCAAGGCGGAATATATGCTCCGCACTGCGCAGCAGACTGCCGCTTATATCGCTGTGCGTCACTGCCTTATAGAAGCTGCTGAAATCCTCGTTGAAATCCTCGCCACGAACCTCTCCTCCGTCCTCTGCTGCCTCTCCCGTGCGGTTCTCGAAGCTTAGGCTGAGCATATTCGGGAATTTCGTGCGCAGCTGCGCCGCAATACCCTCCGCACCGTCTATTTCTCTGACCTTTATGTAGCAGTAATCCTCCGTTTCGGGGTATTCCTCCCCCATAAGCCGTGCAAAGGTGTCCTCAATCGAGCGAAATCGGTGCAGCGGGATTATCTCCTTGTGCTGTACCGAAAACGCACCGTCAGGCTCTATGTCCACAATATCGCAGTATTTCTGCGGCTGCTTCGCCTCGCTGCCGGAAAAGCACACCGGAGAGCCGCAGTACCGCACACGCTCCGTCATGTTCTGCGGAGTATGTATATGCCCAAGGCAGGTGTAGGCGAACCCGTCAAAAACGCAGCTGTCAACATGGTCTGCGCCGCCTGTCAGCCCCATATCCACCGTCTGGTGCGCCGCAAGCACACAGCACCGTTCGCCCGGCAGACCAGCGTGCCGTAATACCGCCGCCACCGCCGAGGTCATGTCGGATATTTCCTCGTCGGGATAAGCCCCTCGGACATCTGACAGCGAAATAAACGGCAGCATGGCAATGTCAAACTCCCCCAGCCGCTCCACGCGCAGCGGAGTATCTGCGGAAAACGGCTTTGAAATGTACACCCCAAGCTTTGAGAGAAGCTCCTCGTTTGAAGCCACTCGCCGTGCGCTGTCATGGTTTCCGCTGCTGACGAACACTTTCATGCCAAGCCCCACCGCCGTACTCAGCAGTCTGCCGAAAAGCTCCTCGCTCTCCGCCGACGGAAGGCTCTTGTCGTACACGTCGCCCGAGATAATGAGTGCCTGCGGCGGCTGTTCCTCTGACGCTTCACGGTAAATTCTCCCCAATATCTCGTCAAACAGCGCATGTCTTATATCCTCGGAAAGATCGGTTTCACACAGCCGCTTCCCGATGTGAAGGTCGCTGATGTGGATAAATCGCATATAAATTAAACTCCTTTTTAGATTAAAATATGCCCCGATATAAGCCGGGGCCATATCAGCTTGTCGAAAAAACCCGCCGCAGCGGAATAAAAGTTTTCGGTCCAGCCTTTTTCAAAAGGCTGG
>CAYRLM010000082.1:0-9456 GCA_964425035.1 uncultured Ruminococcus sp. | reverse complement strand
ACGCAGACCTCAAAACGCTGTGCGAGCTGATGAAGCAGCCTATCTCATGGGCGCCGGGACTTGTCCTTAACGCAGACGGATTTGTCGGGGATTACTACAAAAAGGAGTAAATCCTTGCGGTCATTTGCAGTTTTCTCCGTGCCATAATAATAATAATAATACCGAAAGGAGCGAAAATTATGCAAAATAACAGGTTGATAAACATAACCGTCGGCGCAAGCAGAAAAGCGACAGTCTGGACGAGGCAGGAGCTGATGTGGTCGGAGCTTTGCGAGAAGCTCCGCACCCCGCAGCGGACTACCGAAACTCTGGCGGACTTTTTACAGCTGCCGAAATCCAAGCAGGACGAGCTGAAGGACATGGGCGGCTTCGTCGGGGGAACTCTGAACGGAAAGCAGCGCAAGGCTTCGGCGGTTGAGGGCAGGGACGTTATTGCTCTCGACCTTGATACTATTCCTGCCGGGACTTGCAGTGAGATTTTGCGTAAAATCAGCGGTCTGGGCTTCGGCTACTGCGTATACAGCACGAGGAAACACTGCGCAGCCGCACCCAGACTGAGGCTGCTCGTGCCTTTGAACCGCACCTGCACCGCCGACGAATACGAACCGCTTTCCCGAAAGCTGGCGGAATATGTCGGCATGGAGATGTGCGACCCGTCCACCTTTGAGGCTTCAAGGCTGATGTACTGGCCGAGCTGCTCGGCTGACAGCGACTATGTTTTCGTGTATGAGGACAAGCCTTTTCTGGACGCCGACGGAATGCTGGCTTTATACAAGAACTGGCGTGATGTTACCGAGTGGAAAGGCGTATCTGCGCCTAAAATCCCCAAAAACACCAGGCAGGCAGACCCTACGGAGAAAACGGGAATTGTGGGTGCATTCTGCCGCACATACGACGTTTACAGGGTAATCAACGAGCTTTTGGACGGGGTATATATACCCTGTGCCGACGGAGGCAGATATACATATTCCGGCGGCTCCACAACCGGCGGCGCCGTGGTTTATGAGGACGGAAAGTACCTTTATTCCCACCATGCGACCGACCCGGCGGGCGGCAGGCTGTGCAACGCTTTCGACCTTGTGCGGCTGCATTTGTTCGCCGAAAAGGACGAGGACGCTGCTCCCGACACTCCCGCAAACAGGCTTCCGAGCTTTTCGGCGATGTGCGAGTTTGCAGTATCCGACCCCGCTGTTTGCTCGCTGCTGAACACCGAGAAATACGAAAAGGCGGTGTCGGTGTTTGACGGTGCGACTGTTGAAGATAACGCTAACTGGATTGCGCTTCTGGACGTTTCTGCGGCCACAGGACAGCCGAAAAAGACCACCGACAACGTAATCATCATACTTGAGAATGACCCGCTGCTGAAGGGCAAATTCCGCTTTGACGAGTTCAGCAACCGTGTGCAGGTGATCGGTTCGGTTCCGTGGGATACCCGAGCCGAAATCCGCTCATGGACAGACAACGACGACGCGGGAATTCGGCATTATCTCGAAAAAGCGCACGGGATAACCGGCGTGAATAAGATTTTTGATGCCTGCTCTCTGGTGTGCCACAGGCATACCGTAAACGTTGTCAAGGAATTTCTGAATGCGCTTCCCGCATGGGACGGTGTTCTGCGCCTTGAAACGCTGTTTGTTGACTATCTCGGCGCCGTTGACAGCGTATACACCCGGGCAGCGGCGAGAAAATCCTTTGCGGCGGCGGTTGCGAGAGCCATGCAGCCGGGGGTTAAGTACGATACCATGCCTATTTTAGCCGGACCGCAGGGCATAGGAAAATCCACACTGCTGAGGATTATGGGCGGCGAGTGGTTTTCCGACAGCCTTAACACGTTCGAGGGCAAGGACGCTTACGAGCTTATTCAAGGCTCGTGGGTTTTGGAGCTGGGCGAGCTGAACGGTCTTTCCAAGGCGGAAATGAACGTGGTAAAGCAGTTTCTGTCGAAGCTGGCGGATATCTTCCGTGAGCCGTACGGCAGACGGACGAGCGAATTCCCCCGCCGCTGCGTGTTCTTCGGAACTACCAACGAAAGCGAATTTCTGAGGGATAAGACCGGAAACCGTCGGTTCTGGCCGATAGACTGCGGCATAAATCCCCCGACAAAGAACGTATTCACGCAGCTTTCGGGAGAAGCCCCGCAGATATGGGCGGAGGCCGTGCTTGCATGGAAGAACGGTGAGAAGCTGTACCTTGACGGCGAGGCGGAGGAAATCTCTCTCAGAGCGCAGGCGGAGCATTCCGAGCATAGCGCCAAAGAGGGAGTAATCCGTGAATTTCTCGGCAGAAAAATCCCCGCCGACTGGGACAAACGCACTATTTCTCAGCGCAGAATGTACTGGAGCGGAGAGTTCGGCAGAGCTAAAGATGATAGCCTTGCGGAGCGTACAAGGGTTTGCGCGCTTGAAATATGGTGCGAGGCTCTGGGCGGCGATATGAAGGCTTTCAGAAAGTCGGACGCAGCGGAGATAAACGCGGTTTTGGCTTCGATTGACGGCTGGAAAAGGTCGGCAAACGGAATCAGAATTAACGGCGAATACGGCTACCAGAGAGGGTATATCCGCATTTGAATTCTGAAACATTCTTGCTGAAACATTCGTAAATCCGCCTTGAAAATGTTTCAGAGAATGTTTCAGTTGTTTTGGGAATGTTTCGGGGAATGTTTCAGCAATTTTCCGCAGGGTTAAGCCAAATACGATAGCATGATACATTTGAAACATTCTTTCTATTTATAATAAAAAAATAGAGAGATAGGCAATATTATATATACCTAATGCGCCTGTATGCGTGATGTATACGCGCGTGCGCGCGCAGGCACGCAGGCGAGAGCTCAGACAGGAGGGAACAATGGGCAGAGCAGAAAACAGGATTGAACGGCGGCTTGTGGCGGGCATAAAAGAACTCGGGGGCAAGACGTTCAAGTTTGTGTCGCCGGGCGAGGCGGGGGTGCCGGACAGGATTGTTATTCTTCCGGGCGGCGAGGTTCATTTTGTTGAGCTGAAATCCGAAACCGGCAGCCTGAGCGCGCTCCAGAAGCGCAGAATTTCGCGGCTTCGGGAATTGGGCGTTACCGCATTGGTGCTGAAAGGCGGCGGTGAAGTCGAGCGTTACTTGGATAATTGCAGGGAGTTGATGAACGAATGAATTTCACACCGCACGGATACCAGCAGTATTGCATCGACCGAATAATCTCCGACAGGTATCTGGGCTTGTTTCTCGATATGGGTTTAGGCAAGACAGTGATCACGCTGACCGCGGTCAACGAGCTGATTTACAACCGCTTTGAGGTCGGCAGGGTGTTGGTTATAGCGCCGAAAAAGGTCGCCGAAACCACATGGACGAACGAGGCCGGCAAATGGGAGCATTTGAAGCACCTGCGGATTTCAAGAATCCTAGGCACCCAGACCCGGAGAATCAAAGCGCTGAACACTCCGGCCGATATTTACGTCATCAACCGAGAAAACGTCCCGTGGTTGGTGGATTACGACAGGAATGCGTGGCGTTTCGACATGGTGGTGATTGACGAGCTGTCCGGCTTCAAGAGCAGCAAGGCGCAGCGGTTCAAGAGCCTGTGCTACGTGCGGCCGCATATCAAGCGGCTCGTGGGTTTGACCGGAACCCCGGCGAGCAACGGACTGATCGACCTTTGGGCGCAGATTTATCTGCTGGACGAGGGCGAACGCCTCGGAAAGCGTATCACGCATTTCCGCACAAAATTCTGCGACTGCAATACGCACGGCGGGCACTTCTCCACATACGAGCTAAAAAGCGGAGCGGAGGACGCAATAAAAGCGGCGATAAGCGATATCTGCATAAGCATGAAAGCGGAAGATTATTTGCAGCTTCCGGAATGCACGGTTGTGGACGTTCCGGTGTACATGGACAAGAAAACAAAGGCACGGTACGAGGAGTTTGAGCGTGAAATGCTGCTTGAAATCGACGAGAACACGCTTGACGCAGGAACGGCGGCGGTTCTCTCGGGAAAGCTTATGCAATTTGCGAACGGCGCCGTCTATGACGAGAACAAAAATCCGGTTGAGATACATACCGAGAAGCTTGACGCACTTGCGGAGCTTGTCGAGGGACTGAACGGGCAGCATGCGCTTGTGTTCTACAACTTCCGGCACGACCTCGAACGCATAAAGCGGCATTTCGAGAAATCGCCGCTTGAAATTCGGGAGCTTAAATCCGACAGAGATATTGATGACTGGAACGCAGGGAAGATTGACCTGCTGCTTGCGCACCCCGCTTCGGCGGGTTACGGGCTTAATCTCCAGCAGGGCGGTCATCACGTTATCTGGTTTGGGCTGAATTGGAGTTTGGAGCTTTACGAACAGGCAAACAAGCGGCTGCACCGTCAGGGACAGCACGAGAGGGTTATCGTGCACCGACTGATTACGCAGGGGACACGGGACGAGGACGTGGCCGCGGCGCTGGCGGGAAAGCGGAACGTACAGGACGCGCTGTTGGAAGCGCTGAGAGTAAAAATACGGGAGATGAGGAGTGTTGGCAATGGCTGAAACAGTGCAAAATCTTACACCCAAAGAATACCTGTCCCAATACAAGCTGTTGGGCATGCGTATAGAAGCAAAGGTGCAGCAGGCGGAAGAACTCCGTCGCAAGGCCCAGACCGTCAGCGGCGGCAATTCCGGCGGGGCGCACAGCTCGGCACCATACGACCGCATAGGCGAGCTTACCGCAAAAATCGTTGACCTTGAGCGGGAAATCAACGCCGAGATAGACAGTCTTGTGGAGCTTCGGCGAGAGATAGGCGAGCGCATAGGGCAGGTTCGTAGCGACAAGCTCAGAACGCTGCTCGAACTGCGTTATATTAACTGCATGACCTTTGAGCAGATAGCCGTCCATATGAATTACAGTTACAAGCAGGTGTGCAGGCTTCACGGACAGGCTCTCACACAGGTAAGATGTCCTTGAATGTCCTACCGGGTATGTGCTATACTTATAGCATGAAATAAGGCGCTCGGAGACGGGCGCTTTTTGCATTGGGGAGGTGAATTCCATGACCGAAAAGCAGAAGCGTTTCTGCGACGAATACTTGATTGACCTGAACGGCACAAGAGCCTACAAAGCCGCATATCCGTCCGTTAAGAATGACAATACAGCTGCGGCAAGCGCAAGCGAACTCCTAAGAAACCCTAAGGTTCGCGAGTATCTGGACGAGCGCCTGAAGCAGCTGCACGACGAGAAAACCGCAAACGCCGCCGAGGTCATGGAGTACCTCACGGCGGTAATGCGGGGCGAAAGCTCCGCTTCTGTTGTCGTTGTAGAGGGCGAGGGCGACGGCATTTCGTCGGCTAAGATAGTCCGGAAGCCGCCCGACGAAAAGGAACGGCTCAAAGCCGCAGAGCTTCTCGGAAAACGGTTCGGAATGTTCACCGACAAGGTTGACACAAACGCTCCCGTCACTATCGTCATAAAGGACGATTACGGCGAATGAGCACGCTTGAAACGGTCGTCTGCCGCTGGAACCCATGCTTCCGTGAGGTCAACGAGTTTCGGGGGCGATACCGCATTCTCAAAGGCTCGGCGGGTTCGGGGAAATCCGTTGACATTGCGCAGGACTACATCAAGAAGCTGTCCGATATGCGATACAAGGGCGCTAACCTGCTGGTAGTCCGCAAGGTTGACGAAACGAACCGCGACAGCACGTTTGCGGAGCTTCAGGCAGCAGTGTTTCGGCTGTTCGGGGAGCATTACGACAAGGTTTGGAGCATTTGCAAATCGCCGTTGTCAATGGAATGCAGGCTGACGGGAAACCGCATAATTTTCCGAGGCATGAAAGACGATGGGCAGCGTGAAAAGGTCAAGTCGATAACGTTCAGGAACGGCAAGCTGACGTGGATTTGGTGCGAGGAAGCGACAGAGCTTTCCTCGGCTGATGTGGACATTCTGGACGACAGACTTAGGGGCGAGCTGCCGAACCCGAACCTGTTCTACCAAATAACCATGACGTTCAACCCGATAAGTTCCACCCACTGGATTAAGGCTCGGTATTCAGTTTTGCGCAACACGCAACCTCCTGCTCAACCCATCAAGTGATGTTTTGCGCAAAACTGACCGCCCCGACCCCGACGTTCTCGCTCATCACTCGACCTACCGCGGAAACCGTTTCATTGACGAGGGTTACCGCCGCCGAATGGAGCGCAGAAAAATCGAGGACCCCGAGGGTTACCGCATTTACGGCGAGGGCGAATGGGGCGAGGTCGGAGGTCTGATACTCACGAATATCGATATCGGCGATTTCAACGAGGAATTTGACGTGCGCTATCTTGGGCAGGATTTCGGCTTCAACCATGCGAATGCTATTCTTGACGTGGGCTGGCGTGACGGGGAACTTTACGTTCAGCGTGAAATCTACGTCCATGAAATGGATACAAGCGAGATAATTGCTCTTGCGGAGCGTGAGAACGTCCCGAAAAACATCGAGATGTTCTGCGACAGCGCCGAGCCGGACAGAATTAAGACATGGCGCAAGGCGGGCTTTCGAGCCGTTCCCGTCAAGAAAGGCGCAGGGAGCGTAAAGGCGCAGATTGACTTCCTCAAGGGTGTAAAGATACACATTGCACCCCGCTGCGTAAACACAATCAAGGAGATACACCAATGGAAATGGAAGCGTGACACGCAGACGGGCGTTTATCTGGACGAGCCTGTCGAGTTCTTTGACGACGCTATGGCGGCGCTTCGCTATTCTGTCGAGCGTATCAGGCGCACCGACAGCGTTGCGGTTCTGAAATGAGGTGAATTTATTGACATACACGGAAACGGCGCTCACGCTTGCGCAGTTGGAGCAAAGCGGCGCTATGACTTGGGAGCAGATAATCTCGAACGAAATAGCGGAGTTCAAGAGTTCCGACAAATGCATGATGATAAGGCAGGCAGAGGACTATTACCGCAACCGAAGCGAGGTTCAGAGCAAGAAGAACGACATTGCGAAGCGCTCAAACACCAAAATCGAACACCCTATAGTCCGCAAGCTGGTGAACCAGAAGGCGGATTATTTGCTTTCAAAGCCGTTTACAATCAGCGGCGACAGCAAGGCTTATTCCGAAGCGCTCTCGGAGCTGTTCGGCGACGAGCTTCGGGCAAAGGTGAAATCGCTTGCAAAGGGCGCGGTGAAGTCGGGAATTTCGTACATGATACCGTATTTCGAGGGCGGAGAATTGCGGTTCATGAGAGTGCCGTCGGACGAACTGATTCCGCTCTGGACTGACACCGAAAACAGCAAGCTTGACGGGTTTATCCGCTTTTACGACAGGATAGAGTATCAGGGAACGACAAAGATAATCATGCACCACGCCGAATACTGGAGCAGGGACGGCGTGCAGTATTTTCAGAGCCGTGACAGCTATTACAGGCAGGTCGGCGAGGGCTTCACGCCGCATTTCACTATTGACGGAAAGCCGTACAACTGGGCGGAAGTGCCGCTGATTTGGCTTAAATACAACGATGAGGAATTGCCGTTGGCGTACTTCATTCGGGAACTGGTGGACAGCGTGAACTGGCAGACCAGCGTCACCGAGGACGTTTTGCGAGATGTCAGCAAGTTCATTTTCGTGCTGAAAAATTACGGCGGGCAGAGCCTTTCGGAGTTTGTGGACGAACTTCGCAAGAGCCTTGCGGTCAAGGTTGACAGCGACGGCGGTGTTGATACCATTCAGCCCGCTGTGGACGTTTCGGCGGTGCTTTCGTTCATTGACAAGCAGCGGCGGGATATTTACGACCTTGCGGACGGAGTTGACACGAAAGACCCCGACCTCGGGAACGCTTCGGGAACGGCGCTGTATTTCCGCTACATGGGACTTGACAACGACTGTGCGGCTCTCGGCGCTTCTCTCAAAGCGGCTTTTCAGCGCATGAAAGGCTTCATTGACGTGTACTTTGCGCTTATGGGAAAGGGCGATTTTTCGGGCGAGAAGCTGAACGTGGTGTTCAACACCGATATGCCCGTGAACGAGAGCGAGGTTATCACGAACTGCCGCAATTCCGAGGGCATAATCAGCCGCAGAACAATCCTCGAAAATCACCCGTGGACGGAGAGCGCCGAGGAAGAACAGAAGCGGCTTGACGAGGAACAGAGCGAAAGCGGCAGCATGGACGTGTTCGGAGGGTTGAATGAACAGCAGGGAGTATTGGGCAAAACGCTCGGAGATACGGGAAGCTAAGGCATACAGCAACTGCCTTGACGCCACAAACGGGCTTGTAAACGCATATCGGAGCGCTTCTGCGAATATTCGCAAGGAGATAAACGATTTTTACAATCGCTATGCGGACGAGAACGGACTGGATTATGCCGAGGCGGTGAAGTACCTCAACCGAAACGAGGTTCTGGAGTGGCGGACAAGCGTCGAGGGCTACATAAACGAGATAAGCCGGGAGAAAGACCCGGCGGTGCGGGAACGGCTCATGCAGGAATACAACGCACGAGCCTACGGCGCAAGAATTACACGGCTGGAGAGCCTGAATGCGAATATCGACAGCGAGCTGTCGAAGCTGTATGCGAGGGCGAACGAGCAGTTTAAGGAGCTTTTGGGCGAGAATTTCACCGAGGGCTATTACCGCACGATTTACGACATTCAGAATCGCTACGGTTACAGCTCTATGTTTTCAACGGTCAACTCAAAAATGGTTGAAAATGCGCTGACTTATCCTTGGAGCGGTGCGAACTTCTCCGACAGGCTGTGGAAGCACAAGGGCGAGCTGCTGAACAATATGCGCGAAACAATCACTTCGGGGCTTATTCGGGGCGACAGCATTCGGGACATGTCGAGGAAGCTTGCAAAGCAGATGGACGCAAGCTATTCAAACGCCGAAAGGCTTATTCGGACGGAGAGCAGCCACATTCACAACACCGCCGAGCTTGACGCATACAAGGCTTGCGGATTCGAGGAATACGAGTTTATGGCTTCTTTCGGCGAGCGCACCTGCGACGTCTGCGGCGGAATGGACGGGCAGAGGTTTAAGCTGTCCGACAAGAAGTTTGGCGTGAATTTCCCGCCGCTGCACCCGAATTGTCGGTGTACTACGATAGCCGTTGACCCCGATGATGATTTGGAGGATTTGAAGTCGGGGGAGCTGGATTACGATAGGTGGTATGGGGAGTATGTGGAGGGCAGGACGGAGGAGAAACTGCCGGAGAAGCAGACTGCGCCTGGACTGATTAATTCCTCAAATGCTCGGAAATTGCTTGACAAATCGGCAGAAAGTGGTATAATAAAAGAAAGCGATAAATTCACAATTGCTCCGGAAAAAATCAACGAATTCTTGCTTAAACCCGGGGCTAAACATTCCGATGATTTTTTCAATGTTGGATATGCGCCAAATGATTATACAAGGTTATTTGATGATATTGAATCCAACTTTGATATAACTAAAGCTGTTGACACAAGAAATAATGCCGATGGCACTTCCGATTTTAGCGTGTTTATGGATTTGGGAACC
>CAYRLM010000081.1:0-9545 GCA_964425035.1 uncultured Ruminococcus sp. | reverse complement strand
ACAAGCGTGCGAACCGGCAAAGCCGGTGAGTGCGCGCAGTGCGGATGCCCCGGCGGGAATGCCCCCTCGGGGCAGTTCCGACGATTTATGTCTTTATCTCGTCAACAAACACATTCACACGTTCCACCGAAATTCCCGTGCTTTCTTCCATGGCATACTTCACCTTGTTGATAATGCTCTTCACCACCGTGCCGACATTCACGCCGTAAAGCACCGTGATATGCAGGTCTACCACAAGCTTTTCCCTGCCGCTGCGGACGTTTATCCCACGCTCGAAGCTGCGCTTTTTCACAAAGGGCAGCGCCGCCATTAGGGTCTGCTTTGCGCTGCTGATATTCATCTGCACCACGCCGAAGCAGCCGGTCACGGTGCTGCCGATGAGCGACGTCAAATAGTCCTGCGATATGGTTATCGTACCGATATTGTTCTGAACCTTTATCATAGTACCTCCCTTTCATAAACGGCAACGCCGCCGTCAACGCATTCACACAGCGCCGAAAAGCCGCCGAATGCGTCCGCCGCACGTCTTGCGTTATTCTCATCGTCAAATACTCCGAACACCGCCGAGCCGCTGCCGGTGAGCATTGCGCCCTCTGCGCCGCACTCTGTGAGCCGTCTGCGGATATCCTCTATCCGCTCGTCCGAGTAAAGCGCCTGAAACACATTGTACATCTTCGGCGCAAATCCCCTTGGCATAGCCGCCCGAAAGCGCTCCAGACCGCCGTGCGGCGGTATCGGGCTGCTGTCGTACCTTGCGTAGGCTTCCCCGGTGGGACAGCCGAAATCCGGCTTCACAACCAGAAACACGCCCTGCGGCTTAGGGAAATCCGACAGCTTCTCGCCGATACCGCGGCACAGCTTCGTCCCCCCGACAAGGCAGAACGGGACGTCTGCGCCCACCTGCGCCGCAATATCCGTAAGCCGGCTTTCGTCCAAGGGCTCGCCGAACGCAGCGTTCAGCGCCCTCAGGACAGCCGCTGCGTCGGCGCTTGCGCCGCCCATTCCCGCACCGCTCGGAATATGCTTTGCGATATCTATGCGAACCGCCCCGGAAACCTCCGCCGTACGCATGAACAGCTCCGCCGCACGATAAGCGGTGTTGCGGCCGTCCGTGGGAACGTCCTCACGGTCGCAGAAAAGCGATATTCCGCTGCCGCCGCTCACCGCAGCCGTTACCTCGTCCGCAAGCGAAACGCTCTGCATGACGGTTTCCAGCAGGTGGTATCCGTCGTCTCTCCTGCCGGTTATATCAAGATACAGATTTAGCTTGGCGTAAGCGTGAAGCTTCAGTATCCGTATCCCGTTCACTTTTTTATCTCCCCGATAAATTCCCTGATACGCTCCAGCGCAGCGGTTATGTGCTGCACGGAATACGCATAGGATACCCTGACATAGCCCTCGCCGCTCTCGCCGAATGCGCTGCCGGGGACTACCGCAACCTTTCTGCTGTAAATCAGCTTCTCGCAGAACTCGCTGCTCTTCATTCCCGTGGATTTTATGCAGGGGAACACATAGAACGCTCCCTCCGGCTCGAAGCAGGTAAGCCCCATGTCGTTGAAGCCCTTTACCACAAGCCTGCGGCGCATGTCATATTCCTCCAGCATTCTGTCAACGTCCTCGCGGCACCTTGTCAATGCCGCAATGGCGGCATACTGGCTCACGGTCGGGCTGCTCATAATGCAGTACTGGTGCAGCTTCAGCATTTGCTTGATGACGGGCTTGGGGCCTGCGCAGTAGCCGAGCCGCCAGCCTGTCATGGCATAGGTCTTTGAGAAGCCGTTGACAACTATCGTGCGTTCTCTCATGCCGTCCATCTCGACAATGGAAACGTGCTTTTCGCCGCCGTAGGTCATCTCGGAATATATCTCGTCGGATATTACCATTATATCGGTGTCCCGAAGCACCTCGGCAACGGCTTCAAGCTCGCTGCGGCGCATGACCGAGCCTGTGGGGTTGTTCGGGAAGGGAAGAATGAGCGCCTTTGTTTTGGGCGTAATCTTCTCCCGCAGAGCGTCCGCACGCAGCTTGAACCTGTCCTCCTCGGTCATGACTATCGGCACGGGAGTTCCGCCGCACACGGTGATTATCGGGGCGTAGCATACAAAGCTGGGCTCAGGCACAAGCACCTCGTCGCCCGGCTGTATCATAGCACGCATTGCGAGGTCAAGCGCCTCCGAGCCGCCGACGGTGACTATTATCTCTCCGTCCGGGTCGTACTGCGTGTGGATAAAGTTTGCAAGATACTTCGATATCTCCTGCCGCAGCTGTATAAGTCCCGCATTTGCGGTGTATGCGGTTCTGCCCTTTTCAAGCACGCCGATGGCTTCTTTTCTGGCAGCCCACGGCGTTTTGAAATCCGGCTCGCCGACCGACAGTGAGATTACCCCCTCAACCTGCTGGGCGATATCGAAGAATTTGCGTATGCCTGACGGCTGAATATCCCGTATCTTCTGCGGGAGTACCTTATCGTAGTCTATCACGGGGAAACCAAGCTCCTTTCGTCGGAGTGCTCCTCGCTGAAAACGTGGTTCTTCTCCTTATATCTTCTCAGCACGAAATGCGTTGTGGTGGAAATAACTCCGTCAAGCACCGCCAGCCGTTCCGAAACGAACAGGGCGACCTTCCTCAGGCTTGTGCCGGTTATGGTTATCGACAGGTCGTTCGCACCCGACAGCAGGAATACGCTGTCCACCTCGTCATACTGCATGATGGTATGCGCCAAATCGTCGAAGCCCATGTCCTTGAACGGCGTGACCTTAAGCTCGATTATTGCGGTGACTGCGTTGTCGTCCGCCTTTTCCTCGTTGACGATGGCGGAATAGCCGATGATTATGCCCTCGTTCTCAAGCTCTCTGATGCCCGCTGCGACTTCCTGCTCGGAAATATCCAGCATTGCGGACAGCTCCGCATTGGAGAGCCGTGCATTCTGCTTCAGCAGCGCAAGCAGCTTCTTGTTCATAAAAGTATCCTCCCATATCAGATGTTATAGATGTTATATTTTGATAAAAACAGGCTGTTTTTTCCTGAAAACGCATGTCTCTCCGAAACCGATGTCACGGAGCATATCAAGGCACTGCGGTATATCGGCGCCGACGTCGGAGGTGCGGTGTGCGTCCGAGCCGACGGTCACCATGCGACCTCCCTTTGCGAAGTAGCGCCGCACATACTCTGCGGACGGCATGGGAATGTGCAGACCCTTGCGTATCCCGGAGGAATTTACCTCCAGCGCAATACCCTGCCTTATTATTGTTTCCAGTATTTTGTCGATTATTGCGTCGTAGCGGGTCATGTCAACCTCGTGACCGCCGACGTCGCCGCAGATGAAGCGCAGAGGGAACGTCAGGTGCGACAGCGAGCAGAATTTCCCCCACTCGGCAAGACGAAGCTCCTCCTCGAAGTATTCGTCCAGACAGCGGTATCTGTCGCCGTCGCTGTCGGGTATTCTGTCAAGCCTTGGGTATGTGCGTGTGCGGTGGGTAGAGCCGAGCACGAAATCGTAGTCGTGCTCCGCCAGTATCCGCTCCGCCTGCGGCAGGTCGAAAAGCGCCTGTCCCAGCTCTGCGCCGTAATATACCTCCATTCGCCCCGCATAGCGCTCCTTTATTTCAAGGAACACCTCTTTCGATTTGCGCATTGCGCCGGCGTAATCCCAGCTGTCGAGCTTTTCGTTTTCGATATGATCCGTCAGCGCAAAGTGCTTTATGCCGAGTCCGCAGGCTCTCTCCGCCATTTCCGCCGGCAGGTTGAAGCCGTCGGGGGAGAGGGTGGAGTGATTATGTATATCCGCAGGAATAAAACCGATTTTTTCCGCTTGCATTTGATTAACCTTCTTACTTTTCCCCACACCGAAAAAAATGACTATAATAGCAGTCTTTCAGATGTGTTTTTTATTATTTTATCACAAATTTTTAATTTTGTCTATGAATACATTTACTTTTTCCGATTTTTTTAGTATAATAGATAAGAAAGATAAAAAAGCAAGGCTTGCGGCTGATTTTTTTATACATATTGATAAATATTTGATAAATATTGACCGCAGAACAGGAGGACGCAATGAGAGCAGTAGTAGCCGTTATCGGCAAGGACACGGTAGGTATTCTGGCAAAGGTGAGCGGTATATGCGCAGAGCACAACGCAAACGTAATGGACGTAACGCAGACCATCATGCAGGATTTGTTCGCAATGACCATGATGATCGAGATATCCAAGCTGAATATCGACTACATCGACTTCGCAGACAAGCTGACAAAGTCAGGCAGCGAAATGGGGCTTCAGGTACATGTTATGCACGAGGATATCTTCAATGCAATGCATAGAATATAATTGAAGGAGAACACCGACAGATGCTTAATTCCGGCGATATTTTAGAAACGATAAAGATGATACAGCAGGAGAACCTCGATATACGCACCATCACAATGGGTATCTCCCTGCTCGACTGTATCGACAGCGATATTGACAAGGCGTGCGATAAGGTCTACGACAAAATCATGCGCAAGGCGGAGCGGCTGGTAAAGACGGGAGAGGATATCGAAAAGCAGTACGGTATCCCGATTGTCAACAAGCGCATTTCCGTTACTCCGATCGCAATGGTTTCCGCTGCCTGCAAGGGCAGCCCCGTAAAGTTCGCCAAGGCGCTCCAGCGTGCCGCGGACGGCACCGGGGTGAACTATATCGGCGGCTACTCCGCACTGGTGCATAAGGGCTTCTCTGCGGGGGATATGGAGCTTATACAATCCATTCCCGAGGCGCTGTCCGTTACCGACAACGTATGCTCCTCCGTCAACATAGGCTCTACCCGTGCCGGCATAAATATGGACGCCGTTGCGATGATGGGCAGGGTGATTCTCGAAGCTGCGCAGGCGACAAAGGACAACAGCTACTTCGGTGCGGCAAAGATTGTGGTATTCTGCAATGCGGTTGAGGATAACCCGTTCATGGCGGGCGCATTCCACGGCGTGGGCGAATACGACTGCGAGATAAACGTCGGCGTTTCGGGGCCCGGCGTTGTGCGTGCGGCTCTGCGCAAGCACCCCGACGCAAATATCAGCGAAATTGCGGACGTCATCAAAAAGACTGCGTTCAAGATAACCCGTATGGGTCAGCTTGTCGGCACGGAGGCCTCCGAGCGTTTGGGAGTGCCGTTCGGCATAGTTGACCTCTCGCTTGCACCCACTCCGGCGGTCGGCGACTCCGTTGCGCATATTCTTGAGGAAATAGGACTTGAGAGCTGCGGCTGCCACGGAACTACCGCCTGCCTTGCAATGCTCAACGACGCAGTAAAGAAGGGCGGCGTAATGGCTTCCTCACATGTAGGCGGACTTTCGGGCGCATTCATTCCGGTATCCGAGGACGCAGGCATGATAGACGCGGCGGTAAAGGGCAGCCTCGGTCTTGAAAAGCTTGAAGCAATGACCGCCGTATGCTCCGTCGGTCTTGATATGATAGCCGTTCCCGGCGACACTCCGGCAGACACGATTTCCGCCATAATCGCCGACGAAGCCGCTATCGGCATGGTCAACAGCAAAACCACGGCAGTCCGTCTGATCCCCGCCATAGGAAAGAAAGAGGGCGACATGGTGGAATTCGGCGGTCTGTTCGGCAGCGCACCCGTAATGCCTGTAAGCAAATTCTCGGCAAGCAGGTTCATCGGCAGGGGAGGGCGTATTCCGGCGCCGCTCCAGAGCCTTAAAAACTGATTTGGATAATTTCGATATATTATATATCTACCCCCTGTCACTCGGCAGGGGGTATTTGTCGATAATTTTTTTATATTTTTTTCCGAATACCCCTTGACAAAATGTTTCATATGGTGTATAATACACTCAAACGATTGAACATTTGTTCATTTGAATAAGATTGACAAGGAGGGGGCGACCGATGGAAAACGACGCACCGCACTGCGATTTTATGTGCGTTCATGCGGACATGGTGGATAAGATAACCGGGACAATGCCCGACGAGGATCAGCTGATAGATCTCTCGGAGCTGTTCAAGGTTTTCGGCGATTCCACACGGATAAAGCTGCTGACGGCGCTGAGCCACGGCGAGCTTTGCGTGTGCGACCTGTCAAAGCTGGTGGGAATGTCCTCGTCGGCGGTGTCGCACCAGCTGAAAATACTCAGAAGCTCCAAGCTGGTGAGCTGCCGCCGTGACGGAAAGACGGTATTTTACAGCCTGGCGGACGACCATGTGACCACTATTCTCCGGCAGGGGCTGGAGCATATCAGCGAAGAATAATTTTATTTTTTATTACAGAAAGGAATTTACAGACATGAAAAAGACATTCAAACTCGTTGACCTCGACTGCGCACACTGCGCTGCCAAGATGGAGGAGGCAATAAAGAAGATTCCCGGCGTGACAAGCGTTTCCGTGAACTTCCTCCAGCAGAAGCTTACGCTGGAAGCCCCCGATGAGCAGTTCGACGACATATTAAAGAAGTCGGTGGAAAGCTGCAAGGCGGTAGAGCCGGACTGCACGATAAAAATCTGACCGAAACGGAAAGGAACGGCTATGAGCAAAAAGCAGAAAAAGCTGCTGCTCCGCATTATAATTGCGGCGGCGGTATGGATAGTAGGGTTCGTCCTCGAACGTGTATTCGATATGGAAAGCGCCGGGCGGTTCAGTGTGCCGGGGCTTATCAGGCTTGCGATATTTGTTGCGGCATACCTGATTATCGGCTGGGATATTCTATGTAAAGCGATAAGCAACATCTCGCACGGTCGGGTGTTTGACGAGAATTTTCTCATGATGATAGCCTCTGTCGGCGCAATGGTTATCGGCGAGTACGACGAGGGCTGTGCGGTAATTCTGCTGTATCAGACGGGCGAGCTGTTCCAGAGCGTTGCGGTGGGCAAATCCCGCCGCTCCATAGCCGAGATGGTGGATATCAACCCGGAATATGCCAACGTTGAGCGTGAAGGCACGGTGGTTCAGACAGACCCCGGCGATGTTGCCGCGGGAGAGATAATAGTGGTTCGCCCCGGCGAGAGAGTTCCGCTGGACGGCACGGTCATCTCCGGCTCCTCCGAGCTGAACACCGCCGCACTCACGGGAGAAAGCGCCCTGCGTGCCGTTACCGAGGGCGACGATGTGATAAGCGGCTGTATCAACACAAACGGAATGCTCCGTGTTCGGGTATCCCGCCCCTATTCCGATTCAACGGTGGCGAGAATCCTTGAGCTGGTGGAAAATTCCACCGAGAACAAGGCAAAGACGGAGAATTTCATCACGAAATTTGCCCGTGTGTACACCCCTATCGTGGTGGCGGCTGCGGTTGTCCTGGCGATAGTTCCCGGACTGATTTCCACGGCGATGAACGGCTTCACCGATTTTTCCGGGTGGATTGAATGGGCTTACCGTGCGCTGTCGTTCTTGGTTGTTTCATGCCCGTGCGCACTGGTTATTTCCGTTCCGCTTTCCTATTTCGGCGGTATCGGCGGCGCTTCACGGCACGGCATTATGATAAAGGGCGCAAACTACATGGAGGAGCTTGCAAAGGCTCAGACCTTCGTTTTCGACAAGACGGGTACGCTCACAAAGGGCAGCTTTGCGGTGACCGAGGTTGTCCCCGAGGGCATGTCCGAGGAGGAGCTTCTCGGCATATGCGCCGCAGCGGAGAGCTATTCCACACACCCGATAGCGCAGTCTATTATCGCCGAGGGAAAGAAACGGCAAATCACCGCCGGTGCCGACAATGCGCAGGAGATAGCCGGCTACGGCGTCAGCGCAGACGTGAACGGCACTGCGGCTCTTGTGGGAAACAAGCGGCTTATGGAGCGTGAGGGCATAAAAGCGCCCGAGGTGAACGCTCCGGGAACCGTGGTTCACTGTGCGGTGAACGGTAAATACGCAGGATATATCGTGATATCCGACGAGATGAAGCCGGGCGCTCCCGCTTCGCTGGCGGCGCTGAAAAAATACTGCGGCGCAAAGACGGTTATGCTGACGGGCGACCGTGCGATTACCGCAAAGGCGGTGGCAGAGGCTGCGGGAATAGACGAGTATCGTGCGGAGCTGCTGCCCGACGGAAAGGTTGCCGAGGTTGAAGCGCTGTACGCCGCAAAGCCCGAAAACAGCACGCTTGTGTTTGTGGGCGACGGAATGAACGACGCACCTGCGCTCGCCCGTGCCGACGTAGGCATAGCGATGGGCGCAATGGGCAGCGACGCAGCGATAGAGGCGGCGGACATAGTGCTGATGAACGACAATATCGAGAGCCTTCCCACCGCAGTGCGCATATCGAAAAAGACGCATGCGATAGTCATGCAGAATATCGTGTTCGCCATAGGCGTGAAAATCCTCATCATGCTGCTGACCGCACTCGGCTATACAACCATGTGGGTGGCGGTTTTCGGAGATGTCGGTGTGGCGGTTATTGCCATTCTCAACGCCATGCGTTCCATGAGGATAAAGTGAACGGCAAAATGCCGGCGTGAAGAATATCGGCTCTTTTATTTACGGAAATCCTTTCCGAGTTCGGCTCGGAGAGGATTTTTTTGCGTCCGCCGATTTTACGCTCCGCCGTACTGCGCCCGCAGCTCCGCCATAACGTCGTCCATGTCAATGCTTGAGGGGTGCGAGGGGCTTTGTGCGGCAGGTCGGCGGGAGCGTTCCAGAGCGGAGATGTACAAGGCTTTCCTGAGATAAGCGTCAATGCTGCGGATTTTTCCGTTTCCCGCTATGTAATCGGCGATATGCGACACGGTTTCGTAATCCGCAAGGCTGTAAGCGGACATAACCTCTTCATTCGTCACAGTCCGTCCGTCAACGGTCAGTCCTATTTTTCCCTCCAGACCGTCGGACAGTATATCCGCCGCAAGCTCTGCGAACGGCTCGCCGTACTGCTGCGAAAGTCTGCCGCAGCACAGCTGCTCCCATGCGTTTTGATTGACTTGCTTAGGTTTTGTTGTTTTTGTTTTATTGACTTTAGTTTTGTATTCCGTTTCGGCACGGCTTGTTGTTCCCGAAGGGAGCGCCTTGTTGTTACCTTTGGGCATTTCTTGTTCTTCCCTTTTGTCGGGCGTAATTTCTCCGGCATATTCTCCGGAGATGAGCCTTTTCAGCAGCTGCACATTGTCCTCGATAAAGAAATACCGCTTCGCCGGAATGCCTTTCTGCTGCGAGCGGATAAGTCCCAGCTCCGTCAGCTTTTCAATGCACCTGCGCTGCTGCTTTGAGGAAAGAGAGGTGCTTTCCTCCATATCCGCTACGGTGGAATAGAACCAGCCGTCCTCGTGCAGCGCTCCGTTCTTCTCGTACCATGCGTATTTTGCGAGAAGAGCGTGGTACATCACGGATTCGCACAGCCCTATCGTATGCGCCAGCATTCGGTTCACGGATATTGTGTTGTCGGGGTTCATAAGTTCAAACAATTCTTTCATGACGTCCTCCTTGAGTTTTTCATATAATATTTATATACCATAGAAAACACTGCAATTAACTGCAAATATAAAACGTCGGAAAAGCCCCAACGGGGCTTTCCCGCCGAACATCCCAGCTGCGCGCACTCACTGTCGGCTTTGCCGCCAGTTCGCACACTTGC
>CAYRLM010000080.1:0-9640 GCA_964425035.1 uncultured Ruminococcus sp. | reverse complement strand
TTGCACATTATCTTGTTTATTAAAAAAACTCCCACAGATAACTGTGGGAGCAGGATTGTCGATAAAGTCATTTTCCGCAGGAAAATGACCAATTTTAATCCGTTTTTTGCCACGGCTTTGCCGGGGCAAAAAACACTGCTATCCCAGCAAGTGTGCGAACTGTCGGCTTCGCCGACAGTGAGTGCGCGCAGCTGGGATGTTTCGGCGGAAAAGCCCCAACGGGGCTTTTTCGACGGTCTAACTCCCACAGATAACTGTGGGAGCAGGATTGTTGATAAAAAACCTTTGGACTTAAACCGGGTGTACCTTGTTTACTTTGTCTGCGTGGTCGGCGTCTATGCCTACCTGTCTGTCGGTGCGCTTCTCGAAGAACTTCGGAGCTACCTTCGGGAACATCGCATATGTCAGAACGTCCTCAACAGAAGCGTCGGGAACGTACTGCTTTACTTCTTCCTTCATGGTTTCAAACTCCGGCTTGAGCAGGTCGGCGGGACGGCAGGTGATAGGCTCTTCCGAACCGAGTATCTTCTTCTGGAATTCGGGGTCGATGGCAACGGGCGTCTTGCCGTATTCGCCCTTTACAAGCCCCTTGAACTCCTTGGTAACGGTCTTGTAGCGCTCTCCGGTGATAACGTTAAATACCGCCTGAGTGCCGACGATCTGCGAGGTGGGCGTTACCAGCGGAG
This sequence comes from uncultured Ruminococcus sp., assembly GCA_964425035.1. GTDB lineage: Bacteria > Bacillota > Clostridia > Oscillospirales > Ruminococcaceae > CAG-115. Next base: position 8,954 of record CAYRLM010000080.1, on the reverse strand, counting down.
GGAAGCCGGAATCCTTGCGGACGCGCGGAACTTCCTTGAGTACCTCTTCGAGCTGGTCAGCCTTTCCTGCCTGCTTCAGCTGAGAAAGCAGGTTGGAGAGCATTCCGCCGGGTACCTGATAGATGAGTGCGTTTGTGTTGGTGGCAAGCATCGAGGGATCAAGCAGACCGCTGTCGATGTACTTTTTGCGCAGCTTCATGAAATAGTCGCGGATCTCGTTGAGCTTCACGAGGTCAAGTCCCGTGTCGTACTCCGTGCCTTGGAAGGTGGCAACGATAGATTCCGTGGGTGCGTGGGAAGTACCCAGCGCCAGCGGCGACATAGCAGTGTCTACGCCGTCTACGCCCGCCTCGACAGCCTTTATGATACACATGGAGGCAAGACCCGATGTGTAGTGAGTGTGAAGCTGAATCGGAATCTTTACGGTACTCTTGAGATCCTTTACAAGGCTTGCCGCCTCATAAGGCGTGAGCAGCGCCGCCATGTCCTTTATGCAGATTGAATCTGCGCCGGCTTCTTCTATCTGCCTTGCATAGTTCATGTAATACTCGTGGGTGAAAACGTCGCCGAGGGTGTAGGAAATAGCCACCTGAGCGTGACCCTGCTCCTTCTTTGCCGCCTTGATTGCCGTTTCGAGGTTGCGGATATCGTTAAGAGCGTCAAAGATACGAATGATGTCTATACCGTTGGCGATGGACTTCTGCACGAAATACTCCACCAGATCATCGGCATAGTGACGATAGCCCAGCATGTTCTGTCCTCTGAACAGCATCTGAAGCTTGGTGTTGGGCATATTTCTCTTCAGGATACGCAGTCTTTCCCACGGATCCTCGTCCAGAAAGCGAATGCAGGAGTCAAACGTAGCACCGCCCCAGCACTCGACGGAATAAAACCCGATCTTGTCCATCTCCGAGAGGATAGGACCCATCTCGTCCATAGACATTCTTGTAGCGAGCAGCGACTGATGTGCGTCGCGAAGAACGGTTTCGGTTATCTTTAATTTTGCCATCTTGCTTCTCCTTAGTTCAGGCGTTGAGTGTAGCCACAACAGCGCCGGTCTCAACGGAATCGCCCTTGTTGACATTGATGGAAGCAACAACGCCGTCTCTGTCGGAAACGATATCGTTCTCCATCTTCATAGCTTCCAGAACTGCGATAACAGTGCCGTTTGCTACCTTGTCGCCTACCTTGACCTTAACGTCAACGATAGTGCCGTTCATGGGGGCGTTGACGGAAGCGTTGCCCTGTGCGCCTGCGGGAGCAGCCTTCTTTGCCGGAGCCGCCTTCTTGGGAGCGGGAGCAGCCGCCGCTGCCGGAGCGGAGCCGTCAGCCTCGTCAACAGTTACATCGTATGCATTGCCGTTTACAGTGATAGTGTATCTTTTCATGTCAAAAACCCTCTCTGTTCTATGTTTATGGATTAAAATACAAAATTAACGTGCTTTCTTGTGGGAGAAGCCACTCTCTTTCCGGAGCAGAGATCCACTGCGCCGGCGATTGTCTGCTTAGTGTCCTCGGCGGCAACAACACCGTCGATCATGCCCAGAGAAGCCGCCTTGAACGGGGTTGCGTCAACCTCGCCGCCCATGAACACCTTTGCCGCTTCGGGGCTCATCGGAGAGATAACCGCATTTTCCCATGCGAAAGTAAGGTCTGCGCTGTCGAATGCGGCATAAGCAGAGCCGACAGCCTTTCCGGTGATGAGGTTTATCTTGGTGGTGGTAGCGGAGGCGTAAACCTGCGCCAGCTTTGCTGCGTCGCGGACGCTGCCCGCAAGCTCCGCCGCACTGGAGGCCTCGAAGCCCTCGGTGTTCACGATGGTGACTACCGGGATAGAGAATACGTCGGCAAGCTGAACAAATCTCGCAATCTTTGCGCTGTCCGCCGCAGTGAGCTTTGCCGCACCGTCAGTCGCAACAAACGCAACGGTAGCCCAGTTTACGCTTGCAAAAGCGGTGTAAGCGGCAGTACCGAATTCAGCGCCCAGTTCTATGACGGAATTCTTGTCGGAAAGCGCCGCAGCAAGCTCCGCACCCTTGAGAGAAGCGGTGACGGCCGCGTCGTTCTCGGCGAAATCGTCGTTGCCTGCGAGGGAAATATTGTTTGCGGGAAGAATTGCAGCCAGCTTTCTTGCCTTTGCGACTGCGTCTGTGTCGTCCTTTGCAAGAATATGGGCAACGCCGGACTTCGCCGCGTTTTCTGCCTTTCCTGCGCCGTCAAGCTTTCCGTCGGGCGTATTGAACGGAGCCGTAAGGAACAGCTCCGACTTTTCCGTCATGACAATGACGTCCGCCATTGCTGCGATAACTGCGGCCGAGCCCGCGCATACGCCTGTGATCACCGCAATCTGCGGAACAACGCCCGAAACGGCTGCGGACGCCCTGATGATATCGCCGTAGTCGGAGAGTACCTCCATACCCTCGTTTATATCGCCGCCCTTACTGTCGAAAAACGCTACTATGGGAGCGCCGTTCTTTGCGGCCAGCTCGTAGATCTTCTTGATCTTGAGCGCTGCGCTCCTGTCAACTGCGCCGCCCCTGACGGAAACGTCCTGAGCGTATGCATAAACCGAAGCGCCGTTTATAGATCCGCAGCCTGCCGCAACGCTGCTTACCGCACCGTCAGCGGACAAAAACTTGTCCAGCTCGGTGAAGCTGTCCTCATCGAAGAGAGCAGTCAGTCTTTTTCTTGCGTCGCTGTCCGGAACGTTCTGTTCCATCTCAGCCAGTGTCTTTGAAAACGCCATTTTATCTCCTCCATAACTGCTATTGAGATCGGGCGGAATTTACCTGATGACACAGCTCCGCCATCTTATTTGAAATTTATCCACAATAATTATACTACATTGACAATGAAATGACAAGCGGAAATCCGTGATTTTTTCATTTTTTATCTTTTGCAATAAAACCAATTATTTCTATGGTTAATTTTTTGTCAATTTATACAAAAAGCATACGAAACGAGATAATTCACGCTTTTCCGCCGATTTGTCCGTTTTATGTCAAGTGACCGCATATGTATGCCGCCGTCACTTTTTCTTTCCCGTATGTGAAGCCTTGCCGATGGAAGTGCGCAGAGAGCGCAGTTCCTCCTTGGTGAGGTCACGGTAAGCGCCGGGCTTCAGCATTCCGAGCTTCACGCCGCCTATGGCAGTCCTGCGAAGCCTGCCGACCTCAAGTCCCACCGCCGTACACATGCGGCGTATCTGGCGGTTTCTGCCCTCTTTGATGACAAAGCGCAGCACCGTTCTGTCGGCTCCCTCGGAAAGCACCTCAACCGTGCAGGGGAGCGTTGTCACTCCGTCGTCAAGCTGCACCCCGGACATCAGCTGCGACAGCTGCTCCTCGCCGACTGTGCCGTCAATCGTAACCCTGTAAGTCTTGGGGACATGCTTTGACGGGTGCATGATGTCGTTTGCGAACTCTCCGTCGTTGGTGAATATAAGCAGCCCCTCGGAATTTCTGTCCAGCCTGCCGACGGGATAAACACGCTCCCGAACGTCCGTCAGCAAATCGGAGGCTACCTTTCTGCCCATCTCGTCAGCCATCGACGTAACGTAGCCACGAGGCTTGTTCAGCATGATATAGCGCTTTTCGGCACGCTCTGCGGATATTTCCTCGCCCTCAACCCGTATCAGGTCGTTCATGGGATCTGCCTTATCGCCGAGGGTGCAGGGTCTGCCGTTGACAGTCACCAGTCCTGCGGAAATAAGCTCCTCTGCCTTGCGGCGGGAACATCTTCCGCTGTCTGCGATTATTTTCTGTATTCTGATCTTTTCCATATACTGCCTTTCTCGTTTATGTACGCCCTTTCGGGCGATGTTCAACACATATTATATAAATACTCCCAGTCTGCCGAGCAGCTCTCTGAGCAGTCCCGGAGCTTCCTGCGATACGCTGACGGAGCTGTCCGCAAACAGCGGGCATTCCAGCACAATCTCGCCGTCCAGCAGGAATTGTATCTCTCCGAGGCGGTCGCCTCGTTCCACCGTTCCGTACACGAATGACGGAAGCAGTATTCTGCGTGTGATACGGTCACGCTGCTCTTCGGTAAGCGCCAGCGAAGCTTCCCTTGCATACACGCCGACAGACTGCCCCGTACCTGCCACCGCAACCCTGTCGGCGCATTCTGCATTCAGGGAATACGCCCTTACCCTCGTAAAGCCGTAATCCAGCATTTTGGTGTGGTCGTTCCAGTCGTCGCCGGCGTTCAGGGTGACTGCGATAAGCATTGCTCCGTCACGCTCCGCCGCCGAAACCAGACACCTTCTTGCGTTGTCGGTGAACCCCGTCTTTACGCCGACAGCGCCGTCATAACGGCTGAGCAGCTTGTTTGAATTGTACAGCGTGCGCTTGTACGGAGGGCTGCCGAATTCCACCTCCGCAGAAGAGCAGCACACCACGCTGCGGAAAAGCTCGTTCTTCATGGCATACGCCGTGAGCCTTGCGAGATCTCTTGCGGTTGTGTAATGCCCGTCGGCGTCAAGCCCCGACGGAGTGACGAAATGCGTATCCGAAAGCCCCAGCTGCCGTGCGCGTCGGTTCATAAGCTCCACAAACGCGGGAATACTGCCGCTGACCGACACCGCTGCGGCATTCGCCGCGTCGTTTCCCGAGGGAAGAAGTATGCCGTACAGCAGATCTCTGCGGCTCACACGGTCGCCCTCGCAAAGCCCCATCGAGGTTCCCTCTACCCGTATCGCCAGCGGGTCTACGGTAAATTCACGGTCGGGATCTCCCGCCTCGATAGTGAGCAAAGCCGTCATTATTTTGGTAGTGCTTGCCATTGCACGGTGTTCGTCCGCATTCTTCTCGTAAAGCACCGTTCCGGTCTGCGCCTCGATGAGTATCGCACTCACCGCCGAAATATTCTCGGGCGCTGCCGCAGCCCTTATCCCCGGAAATATACCGCAGACAAGCGCCGCAGCCGCAGCTGCTGCCGTTATTCTGAAAACTGCTTTCATATCTGCCCTCCTGATGATATTGATACCATCAGTAGGTTGCACAGATTTATGCGGTTTTATTCAGCTTCCTTGTCGTCGGAAGCCCCGTCCTTTTTCTTTTTGTCGCCGACAAAGCCTTTTATTTTCTCGATAACGCCGGGGATAGCGTCAACTATGCCCTCGACGGTGCCGGGCTTGCTGCCGAGCTCCATGAGCTTAACATCGCCGTCGCGGCTGATGACGATGAATGCCACGGGCTTCACCGTAACGCCTGCTCCCGCACCGCCGGCAAACTTCTCCGCAGCCTGTGTGGGAAGATCGCTGCCGCCCGAAGCAAACCCGAAGGACACCTTTGAAACAGGGATTATGGTTGTTCCGTCGGGCGAGGTGATAGCGTCGCCTATGATGGTGTTTACGTCCACCATTTCACGGATCTTTTCCATAGATACGCCGAGAATACCCTCAATTGAATTAGACATAATATTTACTCCTTTCAAACTCAGCCGTACAGATTATTTTCTGAGCTTTCCGACTGCGGTTTGTGTTTCCTTTCGATTAAAATAATTTCTTACCGCCCTGCCGACCACCCAAAACAGGAACGCCAGCGCAGCTATCACCGTGAGCTTTGCTGTAAAGAAGCATTCGGCGCTTGTTTCCTCCGACATGAAGTCAACGTTCACGCTGTACTCCGGCTTTTTCATTGTGAAGCACCCGTCGAGGAACGCCGCCGCAGCGCCTGCCGCAGCGCTCGTCCTGCCGTAATTCAGCGCCGCCTTTGCGGCGTCATCGCCGCCGCACACCACATACAGCCGAAAGCCGTATATGCGGGTCGCTTTCAGAAGTCGCCTGAGCGGTGTGCTAAGACTGTTTCGGACAAGCTTCACCAGCTCAAGGATATCCGTAAGGGTCAGCTTGTCTGTTTTTTTGCCGGATTTTTTGGGCTTCGCCGCCTTTTTTTCCGCCCTTTTATCGGGCTTTTTTTCCGGCTTTTTATCGGAAACCTCGGCGCTTTCGGAAGCCTCCGGCACGGTCTTTCCTTCCGCCTCCGCCGTTTTCTTTGCGGCGGTATCGGCTTCCCGCTTTACTTTTTTGTTTCGCCGTTTCCGCTTTTTGGTTTTGGCGGGAATGCCGAATATCGTCCAGAAGTACCAGCTTATCCTGAGCCGAAGCCCGTCCGAAAATTCAAACCTGACCTTTACAGAGGTCATGAGCAGCAGCATTATGAACAATATTACCGCCCCCGCAATGACCCGTCCCATCGCATCACCTCCGCAAAAAGCCCGGTATCTGTTCGGCAGCTCAGTCCGAACCGCCGAAGTTCATCTCGTCATACTCGTCAAGATCTATCTGATCCGTGCTGTCGGGTATCGCAGGAAGCGCCCTGATATCCGTCAGCCCGAAGCAGCGCAGGAAATTCTCCGTGGTCTTGTACGCTATCGGACGTCCCGGCAGGTCAAGTCTGCCGTACTCCTCCAGCAGATCACGCTCCACAAGGCTGTTCACCACGCCGGAGCTGTCCACTCCCCTCACCTGCTCCACAAAGCTCTTTGTTACGGGCTGATTATAGGCAACCACCGCCAGCACCTCCAGCGCCGCCTGAGTAAGAGGCACCTGTCTGCGTGTTTCCAGCGCCGTTTTGATGTAGGGTGCAAATTCCGGCTGAGTTACCATCTGGTAGCTGTCCCCAAGACGATTTATGCGGAATGCGCTGCCGTTCTCGGCGTAACGGTCGTTCAGCCGATCTATCATTTTCAGCACGGTATCCTTTTCTATCTCGCAGGCAGCGGAAAGCTTGTCTGCGTCTATCGGCTCGCCGCATGCGAAAAGCACCGCCTCGATTACCGCCATTCCCTCGCTGAATTTCACTGCTCCGCTCCCTCCGTTTCTGCCCTGATGTCATCCGCTTTTGTGCGTAGCCGTACGCTGCCGCCGTCCTCGGAAATGTAGATCCTGCCCTCCTTGGACAGCTCCAGTATCGCCAGAAAGGTCGCAACGGTTCGGGATCTGGGCTGATTTCTGTACAGCTCGTCCATCTTCACCGTGCCGTTCCTGCGCAGGCTTTTCAGCACCGCCACAATGCCGGTAAACACCGTAACATAGCTTTTTGCCACTATCGGCTTTATCGACCTCGGACGGTAGCTTGCCTTACGGCGAGTGCGCTCGTTGAGTGCGCTGTACGCCAGCATAAGCTCCTCGGGCTGGTGGGTCTTGTGATATGCCTTGTCAATCTCTATCTCCATCGGCCGACGGACGAATACCACATCGCCGAGATAGCGCTTTTTAAGGCGCTGCGCCATTGTTTTGCACAGGGCGTATTCGATAAGCGCACCTTGAAGCTCCTTTTTCATCTGCTCGGCTTCTTCCTTGGGCAGAAGCGCAGCGGATTTTATCATGATGAGCCGCGCCGCCATTTCAAGAAAATCCGAGGTTATTTCCAGATCCGCCTCGGTCATTCTGTCAAGGTACAGCATGAACTGATCCAGAAGTATGCTTATCTCGATATCCTGTATATTCAGCTTGTGCTTCTGTATCAGCGACAGCATGAGGTCAAGCGGGCCTTCGAATATTTCAAGCTTAAAGCTAAGTCCTTCCATCGTATCCTCAACTCAAATGAAAAATGCGCCCAGCATACCGCCGTCCGGCACGAAGAACGAGCCCTTGTCCAGCAGCCACAGAATTCCGTTTGAAGCTGCGCCCAGCGGCAGGTCAAGCGCCCCGAACACCAGCAGAGCAAAGAATATCCAGTAGATTATCCGCTGATTTCTCTGCATGAAGTAAATTGCCTTGGCAGGCAGGAAGCCGGACAGAATACCGAAGCCGTCGAACGGGGAGATAGGTATCAGGTTGAACACGCCGAGATAAACGTTGATTGTCGCAGTGTAGGAAATACCCACAACCACATACATCCCAACCTCTCCCGCAGCGTTTATAAGCACGAGTTTTGCGGCGATTATCAGAATGTAGCTCAGCAGGAAATTGGCAACGGGGCCCGCAAGAGAAGTCAGCGCCATAGCTGTGCGGGGCTTCACCTTATTGCAGCGGCGGATATCCACCGGAGTAGGCTTAGCCCAGCCGATACGGCAGACGAACATCATAAGCGCTCCTAACGGGTCTATATGTGAGAACGGGTTCAGCGTGAGCCTTCCCTGCCGCTCTGCGGTGTCGTCGCCGAGTATTTTTGCCATAAGTCCGTGTGCGCACTCATGTATCGGAAATACCACGAAAATAATGACAAGCACCGAGAACACGGACAGAACGCAGCTTATTATGTCTGATTGAGAAGGATTTCCCGAAAAAAGCAGGCCGAATATTTCAAGTAATGGTCCTCTGAACATATCTACTCCTTAAATTCCGTCATGCGCAGCTGCGCAAAAGTTCGATAATGATATACACTTTTTTATTATACCTCATATCCGTTAATTTTTCAAGTAGCAGGACAAAAATAATTGCGCATTCTATAAAAAAATGCGCAGTTGTGTTATATTTTGCGGATTTAGGCGCTTATTCGGCGGCTCTGCCGAAATAATAGGTCATATCCCCGTCGGGCGTCTGCACGGTGTAATAAAGCTTATCCTCCGTGTCATTGTAATGCACCTCGATAAGCTCCTTCCCATCGGTACCGCACACGATTATACCGTCGGAGGTGCGCTCGAATTTCAGCGGCTCTCCCGAAATCTCCCCCGCCGACTGGGTGAAACGGTCGTCGGTTATCTCTATGGTAACGGCAACTCCGTCTATCTCGCCGCTCCATTTGTCCTTTATGCTGTCCATATCAATATAGCGGCTGCACGCTGTCAGCAGCAATATTGCCGAAAGCGCCGACGCACCGAAAATCTTCTTCATGAATGCTCTCCTATTCTGTGATATGGATTTATTGTAGCACAAATGCCCCGAATTGTCAAGAAAAACGAAAACCCCGGATTTCTCAGGGGCTTAGACCGTCGAAAAAGCCCCGTTGGGAGCTTTTAGCCGAAACTTGGTTGTGCGGCATCCATGCCGCACTTGGGGTTTC
>CAYRLM010000079.1:0-9861 GCA_964425035.1 uncultured Ruminococcus sp. | reverse complement strand
ACGACAACGCCGTTGAGATAGTCGAGCAGGTGAAGCTGGTGCTGGAATCCACACCCCCGGAGCTTGTCGGCGATATCCTCTCCAACGGTATCCTGCTCACGGGCGGCGGCGCTATGCTGGGCGGACTTCCCGAGCTTATCACCGACCATGTGGGCGCTCCCTGCTGCGTCGCAGAAAACCCGATCGAGTGCGTTGCACGAGGCGTTGACGCAGCGTTCAAAATGCAAAGCGAGCTGCTGGACGGCTTCGAGCAGATACAGCTTTATAACTTCAAATAAGTTCGTAGGAAAGTCCACAAGGGGTCTTTTCCGACGGGGCGTTTCGGCAGGTGTTTTTCGGGACAGAATTATGGCAAAAAATGGCGAAGAAATAAGACGCCGCTAGAAATGCAGGTAATTTTTTGTATAATCCTACAAAAAAATTTGTACTCCTTGACGAATTACCATTTAGGTGCTAAAATGTATCTGAGGGGTGATCGTATGATTCCAAAGGAATTCTGTGACGAAATGCTCACAGTCGGACTTGATGTCCCGGAAATGGTAGAGCATTTCATGGACAGAGAGGATATGTTCCTGAAATATCTCAAGAAATTCTTCGAGGCTGCCGACAACGTTGTAATGGATCTGACTGCGGCTGCCGAAAAGGCAGACTTTGAAAACATGCTGTTTGCTGCGCATTCCCTTAAAGGGCTTGCCGGAAACATAGGGCTGAACGGCGTTTACCTGCCGGCAAAAAAAATAGTTGACGATATACGGGCAGGCGACCACAACGACTGCTCCGCCGACTTCAACAAGCTGCAAAAGGCTTACTGCAGTGCAAGGGAAACCGCCAGAAAATATTTGTCATCATAAGGAGGTATCCCATGCCTGATTTTGAACCGGGAATGCTTGTTCCGATAATCATTGTCGTTGTGATCCTGATAATAATTTTTGCCTCCGGCTACCGGAAAGCGCCGCCGGATAAGGCTTTCATCATCAGCGGTCTGCGGCGTAAGGCAAAAGTCGTTATCGGCAAGGCTACCGTCAAGCTGCCGTTTCTGGAGCGCTGCGACGTGCTGGAGCTGGCGCTGATGTCCGTTGACGTAAAGACTGCTCAGGCAGTTCCCACAGCCGATTATATCAATATTTCGGTTGACGCCGTGGTAAACGTCAAGATATCGCCCGACCCCGACATTATCCAGAAAGCGCAGCAGAACTTCCTCAACCGCAATGTTCAGTACATAACAGGCGTTGCCCGTGAGGTGCTTGAGGGCAATATGCGTGAGATAGTGGGTCAGATGCGCCTTGAGGAAATGGTTTCAAACCGTCAGGCATTCGCAGACAAGGTTAAGCAGAACGCAGATCCCGACCTTCGTGCCATGGGTCTTGAAATAGTATCTTTCAACGTGCAGAACTTCGTTGACGACAACGGCATAATCAACGATATGGGTATCGACAATACCATGCAGATAAAGAAGAAAGCGGCTATCTCAAAGGCAGAGGCGGAGCGTGACATCAAGATAGCTCAGGCAGAAGCTAACCGCAAGGCAAACGATGCCCGTGTGGACTCCGAAACCGCCATTGCCGAGCGCGAAAACGAGCTTGCCATAAAGCAGGCGGAGCTGAAGCGTGCGGCTGACGTCAAGCGTGCGGAAGCGGACGCAGCCTACACAATTCAGCAGGAGGAACAGCGCAAAACGATCGAGATAACCTCCGCAAACGCAAATCTCGCAAAGCAGGAAAAAGAAGTCGAGATAAAGGCAAAGGAAGCCGAAATAAAGGAGCGAGCTCTCGAAGCCGAGGTCAAAAAGACCGCAGAAGCGCAGAAATACGCAGCACAGCAGCAGGCGGACGCAGAACTGTACACCGTCCAGCGAAACGCCGAAGCAAAGAAGTACGAGGATATCCAGAACGCAGAAGCCGAACTTGAAATAAAGAAGAACGAAGCCGCAGCTATCCTTGTTACGGCGCAGAATGAAGCTGCCGCAGAAAAGGCACGCGCAGAAGCCGCAAGATACGCCGCCGAGCAGGAAGCCGAGGGTATCCGTGCAAAGGGCGCCGCCGAGGCGGAGGCAGTGCGTGCAAGGGCTTTGGCAGAGGCCGAGGGTCTTGACAAAAAGGCGGAGGCAATGCGCAAAATGGAGGAAGCGGCAGTCCTCCAGATGTACTTTGAAAAAATGCCGGAGGTCGCTCAGGCTATCGCAAAGCCGCTTGAAAACGTGGACAAGATCACGATGTACGGCGACGGCAACGCCGCAAAGCTGGTAAAGGACATCACGGAAGCCGCAACTCAGGCGTCCGCAGGCTTGCTTGACGGGCTTGGAGTGGATCTCAAGACCATGGTGGGAAGCTTCGTGACAGGTAAAGCAATGGCGGCAGGAATAAACACCGAAACGCCTCACACCGCACAGACAGCCGCCAACGACGAGAACTTGGTTCAGCAATAAATAAGATATAAAAAATTACCGCCCCGTCAGCCGATGACAGGGCGGCAGTTATTTGCAAAAAAATCCCCCACAGCGTTGTGCTGTGGGGGTTGATATTTGTCAAAAGCTTATTTCTTGCCTGAAAGAAGCATACGGTCGTTGTTCAGCGCAGTGCCGCTTGCCTCCTCAAACTTCTGGAGCAGGTCGTCAACGGTGAGCCGCTTCTTTTCCTCGCCTTTCACGTCATAGATTATTCTGCCGTCGTTCATCATGATTAGACGGTTGCCGTATTCAATGGCGTTGCTCATGTTGTGTGTCACCATCATGGCGGTGAGATGGTTCGCCGAGATTATCTCGTCGGAGAGCTGAAGCACCTTTGCGGCGGTTTTGGGGTCAAGCGCCGCCGTATGCTCGTCAAGCAGAAGTATCTGCGGTTTTTTCAGGGTTGCCATCAGCAGCGTAAGCGCCTGCCGCTGTCCGCCGGAGAGAAGCCCCACCTTAGAGGTCATTCTGTTCTCCAGCCCCAGATCCAATGTCTTGAGCAGTTCACGGTATTCCTCACGCTCACGGCGTGTAATGCCCCAGTTCAGCAGCCTTGCTTTTCCACGCCGTGCGGCAAGGGCAAGGTTCTCCTGTATCTCCATGTCAGCCGCCGTGCCGGTCATTGGATCCTGAAACACACGTCCGATATACTTTGCGCGCTGGTGCTCCGAAAGCCCGGTCACATTGTTTCCGTCAATGAGTATCGCTCCGCTGTCCACCGGCCATACTCCCGCAATTGCGTTGAGCATGGTGGATTTTCCTGCGCCGTTTCCTCCGATAATTGTCACAAAATCGCCGTCATCAAGCTTTATCGATACGCCGTTCAGCGCTTTCTTTTCGTTGATTGTTCCCGGATTGAACGCCTTTCTGATATTTACAACTTTCAGCATGTTACTTCTCCTTCTTGCCTTTTGGAGCGGTCAAAGAGCCGGCAACCGCGGCATTTACGGCACGCTTGCCCGATTTTCGGAACGAGGTCTTTGAAGCTTTCTGGAGATACGGCACAGCCAGAAACAGCGCCACTATGATAGCGGAGAACAGCTTTGTGTTGTCCGTGGAAAGTCCGATGAGCATTACTATTCTCAGCACAACGAAGTAAACGATAGCGCCGATGGCGGTGAAAGTCAGCTTTCCGACAAAATTAAAGCGCTTGCGCAGAATAACCTCGCCCAGCACCATGCCGATAATTACCGCAGCAAGTCCAATGACGATAGCGCCTCTGCCCATATTTACGTCTGCAAAGCCCTGATACTGTGCCAGCAATGCGCCCGAAAGCCCGACAAAGCCGTTAGACAGCACCAGCGCAATGATTGTGGTGCGCTTTGTGTTTATGCCCTCTGCCTTGGACATTGAAGCGTTGCAGCCGGTGGCACGGATAGACATGCCGTATTCTGTGCCAAAGAACCAGTACAGCGCCGCAATTATAAACACCACGAACAGCAGACCTGTTCCCACGGTGCGGATTATGTCAACGATATCGTTTCCTGCGGTGACATATCGCGAGGATATAACCAGCGGATACTTGTCAACACTGACCGGCGCATTCGCCTTACCGTTGATATCAAGGTAAACGGAATAAAGCGCAAGCTGCGTGAGTATTCCCGACAGAATGCCGGGTATGCCCAGCATTGTATTGAGCAGCGCAGTGCAAAGCCCGGCGGCACAGCCTGCGAAGAATGCGATTATCATGGCGGCAGGAACAGGCACGCCGTTTGTGATCAGGACGACGGCGGTAACGCCGCCCAGTCCCAGTGTTCCGTCAACGGTCAGGTCGGCAAAGTCCAGTATCTTGTATGTAATGAACACGCCGATAGCCATTATGCCCCAGATAAGTCCCTGCGTGATATCGCCGGGCAAACTGTTGCCAAATGTCACCAGTTTGGATAAAATAGTTTCCATAATTCTCTCCGATACGATTTTTTGTGTATTATTTCCGACAAAAGGCCGGCAGGAAAAAGCTGCCTTAATTATGCAGAAGCGGGGAACGGACATAGCCCGCACCCCGTTATGCACTAAATTATCTTTCAGCCGCAGAACCGATGTGAATTACTCGGCGTCAACGGCTACATAGCCCTCGGGAGGTGTGATGCCAAGCTGTTCGCAGAGCTCTGCGTTGTACTTCTTGGTAACATTGGGAGCGAAACGAACAGACATTGTAGTGATATCGGCGCCGTTCACAAGTATTTCGTAAGCCATCTCGCCGGTAGCTCTGCCGAGATCCTCATAGCTGATTGACAGGGTAGCAACGCCGCAGCCCTTGCAGATGCCCTCTTCGCCGGCAATTACCGGGATACCTGCGGGAACAACGATATTCTTTATGGTTTCGGTAGAGGAAGCCATGGTGTTGTCGGTAGGAATGTAGATAACGTCGCACTCGCTGACAGCTGTGGTGCATACGGTGCTTATCTCGTTGGTGTCAGCTGCGCTGTACTCCTTGAATGCGATGCCTGCTTCTGTCAGGGCGTTGCCGAACAGTGTAGCCTGATACTTGGAGTTAGCCTCGGCGGAGCAGTAGAGAATGCCTACCTGCTTTACATCGGGGAACATCTCAATGAGCATAGCTGCCTGCTCGTCAATCGGAGCGAGGTCGGATGTGCCGGAGATATTTGTGCCGGTAGCGCCTGTCCAGTCGTCGATTGAAAGTGCGGTAGCGTAGTCCGTTACGGATGTACCGAGGATAGGAGTGGTTGCCGTTGCTGCGCTTGCAGCCTGAAGAGCGCCGGTGGCGTTGGCAAGAATAAGGTCAACATTTTCTGCCACAAAACCGTTGCATATGGTGGTGCAGTTGGTGCTTTCGCCGTTTGCGTTCTGCTCGTCAAACTTTACGTTGTCGCCGAGCTTCTCGGTCAGCACGTCCTTAAAGCCCTTTGTTGCTGCGTCAAGCGCCTCGTGCTGTACCAGCTGGCAGATACCGATGGTGTATACCTTGCCGTCCGAGGTGGTGATCTGCGCATCGCTGTCATCGGCTGCGCCTGCTTCCGCTGTGCCGGAAACGGCGCTGCTTGTGTTGTCGGAAGCGGACGCTGTGCTGTTGTCGTTGTCTGTGTCTGATGCTGTGCTGCTCGAACATGCCGTTGCGGATACTGCCATAAATGCGGCAGCGGCAGCTGCTATGATCTTCTTCATCTTCATTGTGATTTCTCCTTATTTTTTATTTATATGTACCTTTGTTTTCGGGCGCTTTTGGGCTTTTGCCTGTTAAAGCCGCCTTCGCACAGGTGTGCCAAGGCGTTTGATTCATAAACGCCTCGCATTTTCCGATACGCACGGAGCAAATCTCCGATTTGCGTATGTGCGAGGACGTTTTATTTATAATAAACGCCTTGCGTTTATTATATCACACGGTGCTTCAAAGTGCAACTTCTCAGCGCAAAAAATTCAGATTTAAGGTAATTTTTGTGCAATTTTCACAAACCGAAACAATTGTTTCAAGACAAATACCTACATACTAACACCCGAAAACCTCTGCATCTTTCAGAAACCCAGAGCGTTCTTGAAATAATTATACAGCTCTCCTGCCATTTCTTCCTGCTCGGTGGCACGGGGGTGACCGTTTGTGCCCCTGCCCGTGCGGCGGAACATAAAGTGGGTTACTCGGTCGGAATTTACTTCCTGCGCAATTTCCTCGAGAGCGTCGTCCCATGTGGGGTCGTGACCGAGTATGGTCAGGATAAGCACGAACCTCGCTTCGGGGTACTTCTCCATCAGCGTGCGGAGCAGCTTTATGTAATTATCCTTCCACATACGGCGGTATTGCGGGGTCTTTATGCGCTCCGGCTCAGGATTTGCGTCATTCTGCCCTATTGCCATGATAACCGCATCGGGCGTCCAGCGGCTGAAATCCCACTGCTTTCGCTCGGCGTAGGGCGTGTATTCCAGCTTGTCGTAGCAGCTTTCCATGCCGGTCAGCATGTCGGAGCAGAAATAGCCCGTACCGTCCAGCAGAGCAATTCCCCCCTGAGCGATATCGTGTACCTCGGCGTTCAGCTTCCTGCCAAGCGCCATGGGGTAGGAGAAATGCGAATTGTCCAGCGTGTTGCGGTGGTCGTTCGGGTCGCACTGGCCCTCGTAATATATCGCCTCCGTCACCTCTCCTGCGGAAACGCTGTCGCCGTACACCTCCAGCTTCATGTCGTATCTGCGGCGGGGATTTGTGACCTCGGCGCCCTCGTCCACGACAATTCCCGCAAATTCAAGATAATTGTGCGCTGCCATCGTCTTTAGTATGCGCAGCGTGTGAGGCTTGTCCTCAAGCCCCTCTGCGGCAATATACAGCTCGTCCTCCCGTGTGCGCGGCAGGGTGATTTTCTTCATCACGCCGTCAACTATCACCGCAAAATGCGTGTCGTCCTGAAAGTTGATGTTTCTGAGAATTACAGCGGCATATGTTCCGGTGAAATTCACGTCGGCATAGGTTGCCGGCCATATCATCACCGGGCGTGCGGGGTCGTCGAAATCTATTCTGCCGACATACTGAAAGCAGCCGCTGTCAGCCGCAACAAGCCTTTTCCCTTTTTCGATAGTGTATGACATTCTCTTACTCCTTACAAATTTTCTTTATGAGCCAGCAGCAGCGACACTATATAGTTATACACCGGAAAGCCCTTTCCGGTCAGCGCCAGCCTGCCGTTTTCAAGGGTGTAATATTCCTTCGGAACAAGCCGCAGTGCCTTTTCCAGCGGCAGGTACAGGCTTCGGGAAATTCCCTCTGTCAGCCGCAGCCCCATCATCACCTGCTCGTCATAGTCGCCGGGGCAGTCGTCCGTCAGCTCGGTCGGCTGAAATTCCGCCGAAACAAACGCCCGTATATCCCGCGGAACCGCAAAGCGTCTGCCACCGTAGAAAGAATGCGCCGCCGCACCTATTCCGAGATACTCCTCGTCATGCCAGTATTTGAGATTATGGCGGCACCGAAAGCCGGGACGTGCGAAGTTGCTTATCTCGTACTGCTCAAAGCCATGCTTCTCGCACAGCTCCCTGCAAAGCGCATATAAGTCCGCCATCTGTTCGTCGTCCGCCATATCCTGCGGCGGCGACTTCCCGAACGGTGTCGCAGGCTCAAGCGTCAGCATATAAGCCGAGATGTGACATATCGGCAGGGCTGCGAGCCGCTCTATCGTGTCGGCGAGCGATTGCGCAGTCTGACCGGGTATTCCCAGCATGACATCTGCGGAAATATTGTCAAATCCTGCTTTGTGTGCGGAAATTATCAGCTTCTCCGCTTCGGCGGCGCTGTGAAGTCTGCCCAGCCGCTCCAGCTCGTTATCCCGCAGGGACTGCACACCTGCCGAAATGCGGTTTACCCCTGCGCTGCGCATTAATCGCAGCGTGTCCTCGTCGGCGGAAGCCGGGTTGCATTCTGCGGATATCTCGGCGCCCGGAACGATTTCCGCCGCCGAAAGTATCTCTTTCATGTGCGCCGCTATAAGGTTGGGAGTTCCGCCGCCGAAATACACCGTGTCGAACGGCTCGGCGTAATGCCGCAGATTTCTCACCGCCGCCGCCGCATAGTCACGGCGCAGCTCTTCGCCGCCGACAACGGAATAAAAGTCGCAGTAGGGGCATTTCCTCAGGCAGAACGGAACGTGGATATACAGCCCTCTGGGTTTACTCATCGTCCAGCTTCAGCACAGCCATGAACGCCTCCTGCGGTACCTCTACCGTACCGAAAGCACGCATTCGCTTCTTGCCCTCCTTCTGCTTTTCGAGGAGCTTCTTCTTTCGGGTGATATCGCCGCCGTAGCACTTGGCGAGAACGTCCTTGCGCAGCGCCTTTATCGTTTCTCGGGCGATTATCTTTCCGCCCACCGCCGCCTGTATGGGTATCTCGAACAGCTGACGGGGGATATGCTCCTTGAGCTTCTCAGCCATCTTTCTCGCACGTTCATACGCCTTGTCGGTATGCACTATGAACGAAAGTGCGTCGATAACGTCGCCGTTTAGCAGTATATCCAGCTTCACAAGCTTTGACGGGACAAAGCCCATCATCTCATAGTCGTAGCTTGCGTAACCTCGTGTGCGTGATTTCAGTGCGTCGAAGAAGTCGTATACTATCTCGTTGAGCGGAAGCTCGTAATGCAGGTCTACTCTTGTTTCGTCAATATACTTCATATCACGGAACACGCCGCGGCGGTTCTGGCAAAGCTCCATGATATTGCCGACATACTCCGAGGGCGCATAAACGTGCGCATTCACCATCGGCTCGTAAGCCTGCGCTATCTCCGAGGGGTCGGGGTAGTTTGTCGGGTTGTCTATCAGCTTTGTCGTGCCGTCCGTCAGCTCTATCTTGTACACAACGGAGGGTGCGGTGGTGATTATGTCGAGGTTGTATTCCCGCTCGATACGCTCCTGAATTATCTCCATGTGCAGCAGTCCCAGAAATCCGCAGCGGAAGCCGAAGCCCAGCGCCACGGAGGTTTCCGGCTCAAAGGACAGCGAAGCGTCGTTGAGCTGCAGCTTTTCCAGAGCATCCCGCAGATCGACGTACTTTGCGCCGTCCGCAGGATAGATACCGCTGAACACCATCGGGTTCACCTCTCGGTAGCCGGCAAGCGGCTCATCGGCGGGGCTGTCGGCGGAGGTCACGGTGTCGCCCACCTTCGTTTCCCCGATAGACTTGATGGAAGCCGCAATATAGCCTACCTCGCCCGCTTTCAGCCCGGAGCACGGCACAAGCTCGGTTGCGCCCATCACTCCCGTTTCGGTCACGGTGAATTCGGCGCCGGTAGCCATCATGCGGATACGGTCGCCGGGCTTCACGCTGCCCTCTTTTATGCGGACATAGGTTATTACGCCCTTGTAGCTGTCGTAATAGCTGTCGAATATCAGCGCTTTAAGCGGAGCGTCCGAATCCCCCTTCGGCGCAGGAACGGACTTCACCACCGCCTCCATTACGGCATGGATATTTATGCCCATTTTGGCGGATATTTCGGGGGCGTCACGGGCAGGAATGCCGATGACGTTCTCTATCTCCTCCTTGACCTGTTCGGGGTGCGCAGAGGGGAGGTCTATCTTGTTTATTACGGGAACCACCTCAAGGTCGTTCTCCACAGCAAGATAGGTGTTGGCGAGGGTCTGCGCCTCAATCCCCTGCGAAGCGTCCACGATAAGCAGAGCGCCCTCGCATGCCACCAGCGAGCGTGACACCTCATAGTTGAAGTCCACATGACCGGGGGTGTCGATGAGGTTGAAGATGTAGTCCTCTCCGTCGTCCGCATGGTATTTCAGCCGCACGGCGCGCGCCTTGATAGTGATACCCCTCTCCCGTTCGATATCCATGTTGTCCAGAAGCTGTTCCTCCATATCACGGAGGGCTACTGTCTGGGTCTGTTCAAGTATACGGTCGGCAAGGGTGGATTTGCCGTGGTCGATATGGGCGATTATACAGAAATTTCGTATCTTTGAAAGATATCCGG
>CAYRLM010000078.1:0-9874 GCA_964425035.1 uncultured Ruminococcus sp. | reverse complement strand
GTAGCCGGAGGAAAGCGCATAGTTGCCGAGAAGTATGCGGCGCTTGACCTCCTCGCCGAAGCCCTTGCTGCGGCTGTCGCGGATAAGCTCCTCAAAGGTTCTTCCCTCGCCTCTGAAGCCGTATTTTATGCCGTCGAACCTTGACAGGTTAGACGCTGCCTCGGCGCAGGCGATAAGGTAATAAGCAGGGATAGCGTATTTCAGACCGGGAATTGAGCATTCCACGAGCCTTGCGCCCTGCGCCTCCAGTACCTTTGCGGCGGAGGTCACGGCTGACTTTACATCATCGTCGATGTCGTCTGAGTAGAACTCCTTGGGCATGGCTATTTTCATGCCGCTGACGGATTGACCGAGCTTTTCGGTGAAATCGGGCACGGGTTGGCGTGCGCTGGTGGCGTCGTGAGGGTCGTGGGCGCAGATGGCATTGAGCATAACCGCACAGTCGCGGGCGTCGGAGCAGATAGGGCCTATCTGGTCGAGAGAGCTTGCGAACGCCACCAGACCGTAACGGGAAACTCTGCCGTATGTGGGCTTTATTCCGGTAACGCCGCAGAAGGAAGCCGGCTGTCTGATAGAGCCGCCGGTGTCGCTGCCGAGCGCCGCAGGAGCAAGCGAGGCGGAAACAGCCGCAGCGCTTCCTCCGGAAGAACCGCCGGGAACTCTCTCAAGGTCGTAGGGGTTCTTGGTCTTTGCAAATGCGGAGGTCTGTGTGGAGCCGCCCATTGCGAACTCGTCCATGCTTGTCTTGCCGAGCAGAACATAGCCCTCGGCATTCAGCTTCTCGATAACCGTCGCATTGTACGGCGGCACAAAGCTTTCCAACATTCTGCTGGCGCAGGTGGTTTTTATGCCGTCGGTGCAGATGTTGTCCTTCACCGCCAGCGGAATTCCCGTGAGGGGAGCGGCTTCGCCTGCGTCAATGCGCTTCTGTGCATTCGCCGCCATTTCCATCGCCCTGTCCTTTGTCACGGTGATGTATGACTGCACTCTGCCGTCTGTTTCCTCTATCTTTTTGAAATATTCTCCGCAAAGCTCTGCGGCGCTTATCTCCTTGCTGTCCAGCGCCCTGCGCAGGTCGCGGATTTTTGCGCGGGTTATATCCATATGTTACCTCCTGATTATTCAACTACCTTGGGCACAACATAGCAGCTTTCGGTGTTTTCCGCATTGGCGAGAAGCTTCTCCGTCGGGAATGACGGCTGTGCAATATCCTCTCTGACATCTTGCAGAGAGATACTGTTGTTGTCCTTGGTATCGTCGTAGGTGAGGTCGAAGCTCTTGATTGTGTCCATAAGGTCGATGATGTCGCTCATCTCGCCCATGACTTTTTCCAGTCCGGCTTCGTCATAATTTAGCTTTGACAGCTCACAGAGGTGCTGTATGGTTTTCAGATCCACTGCCATATATGATATTTCCTTTCATTAAAATATTGAAAAATAATACGCTATTATTATACTCTATTTCCGTGCAATTTTCAAGTGTTATTTGAAAAATGTGCAGGAGAAACGAAATTTTTTGCATTTCGGCTAATTCTACAAAAATAATGAAATATTACGGCTCGGCTTCTTGCAAAAAATACATTTTTGCGATGTCTTTCGGCTGATATGAACCGAAAAGCGGGCAAATTAGATTGAACTAATCGGAATAAACAGACATTACTGTAACCAATTATGAACAAAAATGAAAGATGAACAATCGAAAACTTGCAAAAAGCACTTGACAACCATGTCGTTTGGTGCTATAATAGGAACGTAAATTAAACACGGACAAAAACGTCAGCGCCGAAGCACAGACGCTTCGGCCGGAATTGCGGCGGAATAACGCTTCTGCAATTCCGCAATAAGGAAAGTTTCACCGTGAAGTAAAATACCGTAAAGACAAAACGGCTCAGCGCTGCGCCGTATGACGCAGTATCCGGCGGTTTTTCCGCCGGAGCTTGTTGTTCTGAGCCAATTTTTTAAGGAGTGAGCTTATGTTAAAGAAAGAGGGAGAAACAAGGATCCCCGCAGGCTGCGCCATCTCTGGCTTCATAAACAGAAGCGGCAGGAGGACGAACGGCAGCGTGATCGTCAATTCCATCGCCTGTATGCATGACCGTTCAAACGGTCTGGGCGGCGGCTACGCAGGCTACGGCATCTATCCCGAATACAAGGATCAGTATGCGTTCCATGTTTTCTACGACTCCAACGAAGCAAGAATTAAGACTGAGGCTTTCATCGACAGACATTTTGACGTGATAAATCTCTCCAGAATTCCCACCAGAAAGCACCCCAACATCACCGATGAGCCGCTTATCTGGCGCTACTTCGTGAACCCTCTTCCCACAAAGCTTCAGGAAAGCCAGCTTGACGAGCGCACCTATGTGGCTCGCTGCGTCATCAAGATCAACGACAAGATAGACGGCGCATATGTTTTCTCCAGCGGAAAGAATATGGGCGTATTCAAGGCGGTAGGCTATCCGGAGGACGTCGGAGAGTTTTACAGGCTGGACGAATACGACGGCTGGGCTTGGACGGTTCACGGACGATATCCCACGAACACCCCCGGCTGGTGGGGCGGCGCTCACCCGTTCGCACTGCTGGATTACACGATAGTGCATAACGGCGAGATATCCTCATATGACGCAAACAGGCGCTTCATTG
This sequence comes from uncultured Ruminococcus sp., assembly GCA_964425035.1. GTDB lineage: Bacteria > Bacillota > Clostridia > Oscillospirales > Ruminococcaceae > CAG-115. Next base: position 7,232 of record CAYRLM010000078.1, on the reverse strand, counting down.
AGATGTTCGGCTACAAGTGCAACCTGCTGACGGATACCGAGGTCATCACCTACATAATCGACTATCTTCACCGCCGTCAGGGAATGCCGCTTGAGGACGTTGCAAAGGTCATTGCGGCGCCGTTCTGGAGCGAGATAGACTCCGGCAGGTTCAGCCCGGAGGAAACGGCGAAGCTGCGGCATTTCAGAAACGTATACTCCAGTCTGCTCATCACAGGGCCTTTCTCGATAATACTCGGCTTCAACAATGGGCTTATGGCGCTCAACGACAGATTGAAGCTGCGTTCCATGGTCGCTGCGGAGAAGGGCGACACGGTGTATATGTCCAGTGAGGAATGCTCCATCAGGACGATGTCCCCGGACGTTGACCGCATCTGGAGTCCCAGAGGCGGAGAGCCGATAATCGTTACACTTGACAAATAATGTGATTGAGCAGAAGTGAAAGGAAGGTCACAAGTGGCTATAAATTATATGAACCCCCTGTTCGAGGTGGTGCGCAATTCCGACCGCTGCATAAAGTGCCGTGTGTGTGAGCGCCAGTGCGCCAACGAGGTGCATCGTTACGACCCCGACCTCGACAGAATGATATCCGATGAAACGAACTGTGTTGACTGCCAGCGCTGCGTAACCCTTTGTCCGACAAGAGCGCTGAAAATAAGGAAGAACGAGAACCAATTCCGAGAGAACGGCAACTGGAGCCAGCAGGTCATGGATGAGGTGTACAAGCAGGCAGGCTCGGGCGGAGTGCTTCTCTCCGCAATGGGTAATCCCCGAGAGTACCCGGTATACTGGGACAAGATTCTGCTGAACGCTTCGCAGGTGACAAACCCTCCGATAGATCCGCTGAGAGAGCCGATGGAAACCAAAACCTTCCTCGGGAAGAAGGATCAGGAGATACATTACGACGAAAACGGCAGGGCGGTGTTTAAGCACAACCCTTACCTTGAACTGGACGTCCCGATAATGTTCTCGGCAATGTCATTCGGTTCTATTTCCAAGAATGCGCACGAATCCCTTGCGAGGGCGGCTCAGGAGCTGGGAACTTACTATAACACCGGCGAGGGCGGTCTGCATAAGGATTTCTACAAATACGGCGCAAACACCATCTGTCAGGTGGCGTCCGGGCGCTTCGGTGTGTTCAAGGAGTACCTCGACACCGGTGCCGCTATCGAGATAAAGATGGGTCAGGGCGCTAAGCCCGGCATAGGCGGACATCTTCCCGGAATGAAGATAAACGAGGAGATTTCCAAGACCCGTATGATACCCAAGGGGACGGACGCTATCTCTCCCGCACCGCACCACGATATCTATTCCATCGAGGATCTGCGGCAGCTGGTGCTTTCGCTCAAGGAAGCCACAAACTGGGAGAAGCCTGTCATCGTAAAGATTGCGGCGGTTCATAACGTTGCCGCTATTGCTTCGGGTATCGCGCGCAGCGGCGCAGACATCATCGCCATTGACGGTTACAGAGGCGGTACGGGCGCAGCCCCCACGAGAATCAGAGATAATGTCGGCATACCGATAGAGCTTGCGCTGGCGAGCGTTGACCAGAGGCTGCGCGACGAGGGTATCAGAAACAACATCTCCATAGTCGTGGGCGGCTCTATCAGGAGCAGCGCAGACGTGGTAAAGGCTGTGGCACTTGGTGCGGATGCGGTTTACATAGCGACGGCGGCGCTGCTGTCAATGGGCTGCCACCTGTGCAGAAGCTGCAACACCGGCAAGTGCAACTGGGGCATTGCCACCCAGCGTGCCGACCTTGTAAAGCGCCTTAATCCCGATATCGCATACAAGCGCCTTGTGAACCTTGTACATGCGTGGGATCATGAGATAAAGGAAATGATGGGCGGCATGGGCATTAACTCTCTGGAGTCACTCAGAGGAAACAGGCTTATGCTCCGCGGCATCGGTCTTACCCAGAAAGAGCTGGATATTCTCGGAATAATGCACGCAGGAGAATAATCACGGCTGACGCTGCTCGAAAGGAATGGTCATAACAATGAAAAAGGTTTATGTAAACGAGGACTGGTGTCTGGGCTGCCATCTGTGTGAATTCACCTGTGCGGCGGCAAACAGCGGCGCTCCCGATATGATAAAGGCGTTCGCCGGCGGCAAAAAGCCGGTGGCACGCATACAGATAGAGGAGGGCGACAGCATTAATTTTGCGGTACAGTGCCGCCACTGCGACGCTCACCCCTGCGTCAAGGGCTGCATTGCCGGTGCGCTTTCGGTGCGTGACGGCGTGATAGTGTGCGACGAGGAAAAGTGCGTGGGCTGCTATACCTGCGTGCTGTCATGTCCCTACGGTGCGATAGTTATCGACGAGGCAGGGCATAAGATACGCAAGTGCGACCTCTGCACAAGGAACAGCAGCGGCGAACCCGCATGCGTCAAAGCTTGTCCCAACAACGCAATAGTATTCGAGGAAAGGTGAGGCGACGGATATGAACTATGTTATAATCGGAAATTCTGCCGCAGCGGTCGGCACTGTCGAGGGTATCCGTCAGATTGACAAGACAGGAAAAATCACCGTTATCTCTGATGAGAAGTACCGCACCTATTCGCGTCCGCTCATCTCCTACTGGCTTATGGGCAAGGTGACTGACGAGAGCATTTATTACCGCAGTGCGGATTTCTATGAGAAAAACGGCGTTGAAACGCTGCTTGACAGACGTGCGGTTAAGATAGACGCCGCAGCGAAGAGGGTTGTGCTTGCGGACGGCGGCACGGTTCCCTATGACAAGCTGATGGTGGCGACGGGTTCAAAGCCGTTTGTTCCGCCCATGAACGGAATGGACAAAATAGCCTCCTGCCACACATTCATGAGCTATGACAGCGTTAAGGCGATACGCTCCGAAATAAAAGAGGGCGAAAAGGTGCTGATAATCGGCGCGGGGCTTATCGGTCTGAAAGCCGCCGAAGCGCTGAACGAATACAAGGCGGATATCACGGTTGTGGATATGGCAGACCGCATACTTCCGTCCATACTGGACGAGCGGGCGGGTGCCATCATGAAAAAGCATATCGAGAGCAAGGGTACAAAATTCATTCTGGGCACCTCCGTGGAGGAGTTTTCGGAGCATTCCGCAAAGCTCAAGAACGGTGAAACGGTGGATTTCGACATGGTGATAATCGCCGTGGGAGTACGCCCGAACACGGAGCTGGTGTCCGAAGCCGGCGGCAAAGTGGAGCGAGGAATAATCTGCGACCTCACGCAGAAAACAACTCTGGACGGCGTATATGCGGCAGGCGACTGCACCGTGAGCCATGACGTTTCCTCGGATACCGATAAGATACTTGCGCTGCTGCCCAACGCCTATATGCAGGGCGAGGTAGCCGGCAGGAACATGGCAGGCGCAGAAACAAGGTACGAGAATGCAATCCCGATGAACGCCATCGGCTTCTTCGGGCTTCACATCATCACCGCAGGAAGCTACGACGGCGAGGAATATGTTGAGGAAAACGGCAATAATTATAAAAAGCTGGTGTTCGGGGACGGACTGCTCAAGGGCTTCATACTCATGGGCGATGTAAAGCGTGCGGGAATTTACACCTCCATGATAAAGGAGCGAATCGACCTGACGGACGTAGACATGGATATGCTCAGGGACAGACCTCAGATGATGATGTTCGGCAAGGCGCGCAGGGAAGAGAAGCTGGGAGGAATAAAGAGATGATCATTGACGCAAGGAATATGCAGTACGCAGAGCTGAATAAAATGATCAGGAACTCTGACGAGCAGAAATTCACGCTTGAGAACGTGCTGGGACAGAGATACATCGGAGCAGGTCTTTCCGATAAGGAAATACTGATCAAGGGTACTCCCGGAAACGCTCTGGGGGCATATCTGAACGGCGCAAAGATAAGCGTACACGGCAACGCACAGGACGCCACCGGCGACACCATGAACGACGGCGCTATCATAATCCACGGAAACAGCGGCGACACGACAGGCTACGCAATGCGTTCGGGCGAGATCTATGTGCAGGGCAACGCAGGCTACCGTGTGGGTATCCATATGAAGAGCTATCAGGATATGTTCCCGACAATAGTTATCGGGGGCAGGGTAGGCGACTTTCTGGGAGAATATCAGGCAGGCGGAATAATCGTTGTGCTGGGTATCGGCGTTGAGGGCTGCCCTGTCGGACACTTCTGCGGAACGGGAATGCACGGCGGCGAGATGTTTATCCGCAGCGATGTTATGCCGAAGGGACTTCCGGTACAGGTGTGCTGCACGGTTGCCACCGCAGAGGAAAAGGAATCGATCAGGCATTATGTGGAGCGCTTTGTGAAGCATTTCGGGAACGACGCCGACACGCTGCTGAGTTCTAATTTTTTCAAGCTCACCCCGAATTCCGCAAGCCCCTACAAGCAGCTTTACGTCAATAATCTGTGATATAATCCGAGAGCGGTAATCAGAAGCGGCAGGAGGTGTTCCGCATGTCTAAGATCTTTATAAATGCAAAGACCGATATCATTTGCGGCAGCATTGCCGCTGCATTGGAGGAAACCGGTGCGGACATCGTATGCTGCTTTGACGATGAAACGGCGGCTGCGGCGGAGCTTTCCGGTTATGACATGGTGATAGCGTCCACGCCGCTGCGGTCTGATTTCGGACTTAACTGGGTGGCTGAGGCACGCAGCAGGACTGACGCGGCGATAATCGTCATTGCAAAGACGGAGATAGCGGACGAGGTGCAGAGCCGTATAAGGTTCACGGGGGCATACGTCCTGCCCAGACCTTTTACCAAACAGGCGCTGCTCCAGACTGTAAGAATGGCGGAAATGACCCGAGAAAATCTCCGGCGTTTAGAGCAGGAGAAGTCAAAGCTGACAAAGCAGCTGGAGGACACCAAGACAATCGACCGTGCGAAGTGCTGCCTGATACAGTACCTGAACCTTACGGAAAGTCAAGCGCACCGACATATCCAGAAGCTGGCTATGGACACACGCAGAACTCAGCGTGAAATAGCGGATGATATTCTCACAACTTACAGCGGAATGACAAATGTATAAAATTAAGGAGCGGCTTTGTAGGGCTGCTCCTTTATTGCTTTATACCCTCGACTGTATATCGTCGTAGGCTTCCGCTCCGTCGGCAAGTCCGCTTTGACGCTGAAGCTCAAAGAACGGGGTGTCCTGAGGGGTGTTAATTCGCTGATGTCCGTAGGCTATATACCGATAGGTTACAGAGCGGTATTTTGTGTGTACGGTGACCTTATAACCCCTGAGTTTTTTGTTTACATACGTTATGGGCTTATAATCAATTTTCACCACGTCGGGATAGTAGAATATTTCGGTGTGCTTTTTGTTGTCGGTTATGCGGAATTCATTGTCGTCGCCCTCATACCGAAAGACCACGCCAATGTGCGCTATTCTCACTATCCACCAGCAGAAAAGCGCCCATGCGGCAAGGGCAAGCGGGACTGAGGCGAATGATCCGCCGAATGCCGTGCTTGGGTCTGCCAGAAACCTAAAAATAGGAATGCCGCCGCCCGGAATAAGCGCCAGTCCGACTATTGTCAGCGGTATCTCGAACCAACCTTGGCAGTGGAATTCTCCCTTAACCTTAAAGCCGAAACGTTCGTTAAAAGCCTCTCGTCCGTTCATTGTATCGCTCCTTTCCGCAGATTTGCCTTGTATGAGCTTTGCGCCGCTGCTTCACCGGGCAGAAGCCGCTGCACCGATCTGGCACGCTCCTCCAGAATATGGAACGGCGTGTCCTCTGCGCCGGTTATTATGGCGTTATAGTGTGCGATAAAATTGTATTCGATGATGCGTATTCCATTGTTTATCTTCACATGATATCCCCGGATTTTTCCGTTGAAATGATATATGGGCAGGTACTCTATATCTGTGATATCACTGTAAAAGAAATACTCGGTGCGGTTTTTGTTGTCGGTTATGCGGAATTCGTCATCGTCCGCTTCGTAATGATAAGTCACGCCGCTGCGCCCTATTCTGATAATAAATACCCAGAATAAAATCCAAATTATCACTATATCGGAAATGATATCGAGATATTCGATAAGCCGCAGGTCAAGCAGTACCATTAGCGCCGCATAAACTGCCCCGGCGGCAGACATACCAAGTCCCACAGCGGTTGAAATTATCTCGAACCTGCCGCAGCAGCGGAAATCTCCTGTGCGTGTGTATTCAAACCTGCCTTTTCTCAGAAACTTAACCATATATCTCACCTCGGTTTCATAAAATAAAGCATTTTATAAAGATTTGGACGGCTGAGAGAACCTTGAAATATATATCGCCGCAATGCGGCGGCTCGGCTTACGCCGAGTTATCATAACTTCGTTCCGATAATTATATATTATCATACATATTTTGTAATGTCAATAGTCATCATGAATAACTTTATGAAAATTTCAAAAAAATATTGCAAATTACGGCTTTTTATGATATACTTACTTTGACTGCATATCGGGCTTCCGATAACGGCGCTGACGCAGCCCCGAACCCGTGTTTTTATTTGGTTTGGAGGCGGCTGCGGTGACATTGACCGATGGTCTGAATGCGGCTTACATTTATTACAGTGAAAGGTTGTGATGTTAGGGTTGGAGAAAAAAGCGGAAGCCGTGCCCGGAGGCGGCTCCAGACTGGCTTTATATGGCTTTAACAACCTCACAAAAACACTTAGCTTCAACATTTATGATGTGTGCTATGCAAAAAGTGAGAGGGAGCAGAAGGATTATATTGCATATATCGACGAACAGTATAACTCCGAAAGACTCACCAAAATCCTGTGCGACGTTACCGCTAAAATCGGCGCAACTGTTTTGAATATCTCAAAGCAGGACTACGAACCGCAGGGTGCTTCTGTCAACGTCCTCTTTGCTGAAGGTTACGTTGACCCTTCCCATATTGATGAATCCTGCAACAGGGGCAGGGGAAATTACACGAGCGATTCCGTTAAATCCGAAACCGTTCACGCACATCTTGACAAGAGTCATATAACGGTGCATACCTTTCCCGAATACCACCCCGACAAAGCTATATCTACCTTTCGGGTCGATATAGATGTCGCAACCTGCGGAGAAATTTCTCCCTTGAATACGCTGGACTATCTTATCGGGAGCTTTGACTCGGATATAATTACGATTGATTATAGGGTAAGAGGCTTTACCCGTGATGTCGCAGGAAAAAAGTGCTTTATGGACAGTCCTATGACATCTATTCAGGACTATATAGACCCTCATACTCTTACGAGATATGACGCAA
>CAYRLM010000077.1:0-9892 GCA_964425035.1 uncultured Ruminococcus sp. | reverse complement strand
ACGCAGTCACCTTTAAGCTGAGGCAAAAAACGGATTTCAAATGCCTGCTTCGCAGATTAAATGAAGTTTTTCGGCAAGCTTACTCCACGGAGTTTCTCCGTGGAGTTGTTTTTTTATGTGTATCTGTGACAAATCGCCCTCGCAGATTGTGTTACTTATGAAAGCGCTTTCAGACGGAGGAGTAACATGGAAGAACAGGAGCTTACACGGGTGGTGGAGAAATTCAGCGCCACAGTGTTTCGAGCGGCATACTGCTGTCTTAAAAACCGACAGGACGCCGACGACGTAATGCAGGACACGTTCCTTGCGTTTTATACAGGCGGAAAACGGTTCGCTGACGACGAGCATATAAAGGCATGGCTTATTCGTGTGGCGGTGAACAAGAGCAGGAATATCCTGCGCTCCGGGAGGCGGAGGTTCAGCGAGCCGCTGGAGCTTGCCGGGGAAATACCGTGCGAGGACAGGCACAGCGAGGGATTGCTGCCGCAGCTGATGAAGCTGGAGCAAAAATACCGACTGGTGCTGTATCTTTTCTACTTCGAGGATATGAGCGTAAAGGATATCGCCGCAGGCACAGGCGAAAAGCCGACCACGATAACCACACGGCTGTCCCGCGCCCGTAAACTGCTCCGGGATATTCTCATCAAGGAGGGCTATGATGAATATTGACAGGAATATACGAGAGAGCTTCTCTGAAATTACTCCCCTGACCGACAATGAAACAATCATCAGAAATGTTCTGGAAAGGGCGAATAATATGAAAGAAAGCAGAAAACCAAGATTACACAAGGGAGCGGTGGCAGCCATCGCAGCGGCAGCGGTACTCATTACCGCCACGGTTTCGGTAGGTGCGGCGACCGACTGGGACTTCAATCTGGGCTTCGGTGAGGCAATAAAGTCTATCGGCACCAAGTACAAGAATGATGCGGGCATCACGGACGCCGAACCCGGCGTGCAGACAAAGACGTCCTCGTGGGACGGGTACGATAAGCAGTTCGATTTTCTTTCCGCAGGAAAGGAGCTGGATCTGTGGTATGACTTTGACGGCTACAAGCTAAATTTCAAGGGCGTATGCGCAGACGAATATGCCGCATACCTGCTGGTGGACATCGTGTTTGACGAGGACTTTGATTACGCCCCGAAAGAGGGCTGGACGGACTGGGAGCTTTGCGCCGTCATTGACGCGGTAAGCGAAAATCATCCGGAGCTTGGCGGAGTTTGCACCATGGGCGAGGGTATTATCTCGCAGGAAGGGAACATTGTGCATTGTTACAATGTTGCAATGCTGTTCTCCGATGAAACATGGGAGGGCAATACCATGACAATAGATATCGGCGAAGGCCCAAGAAGATATCTTCCCGGCGTTTCCGAACAAGACGACAGTGCGTGGAAGGACAAGGAGGTGCTTGACTGCGGACTGCATATTGAGATACCGATGGATTTCGATTTGTGCGAGTCCCGTGTGTACACCTTTGATGAGCAGATTGACCTGTCTGCGGTGGAGCACAACAGGGAGTGGTACGGCGAGGGACGGACAGGCACGCTGAAAAGCTTCCGTGTATCTCCGCTGACATGGAGCATAGAGTTTGACGCCGACACCTCTTTCTTTGAAAAGGGCGACGCTTATGAGCTTGACCTTGAAATAAACCTCAGGGACAGAACGCTTACCGCCGATGACCTTCTCAACGGCTATGGCACCATGTACAATTCTATCTTCACAAAGCCGATAGACCCTGACGATATAGTATCCATCACCGTCTGCGGACAGACATTCCCGGTCGGATAATAACGGCACAGATGATAAAAGCGCAGAATAACCAAAACGACCCCGGCGGCACAAAGGCTGTCCGGGGTCAATCTGTCTGAAAGCCCCAAACGTTTTTCCGACGTTTTGCGCTGTGGGAAATTTTGCGGCTCTGTTTGTGTTATTTGGGAAAAGATATCTGATGTTTTGGTGAAATGAGCGGAAAACCTGTTGACAATCGGTGAGAAATTGTGTAAAATGAATATGTGTGTATATAATAATTCGGGAGCATACCGAAGCCGAAAGGATACAAAAAAATGGCGTTTTTCAATTTCTCACCGGAGCTGACGGAATTAAGCGAAAAGGCGATGGAGCTGTGCGCACCGCAGTTCGCGGAGCTTGACCGCATGGCGGAATACAACGGTCAGCGGGTGCTCAGGGCATTCATCGACAATAAAATAAGCGATATCCATATGAAAGGCACAAACGGCTACGGCTACGGCGACGAAGGCAGGGACAAGCTTGACGCCGTATTTGCGCAGATACTCGGCGCACAGGACGCACTTGTAAGGCACAATTTCGTCAACGGCACTCATGCGCTGACCACGGCGCTTTTCGGCATACTCAGACCGGGAGATTTGCTGCTTTCCGTGACGGGCGAGCCGTATGATACCATGCAGGGGGTAATCTCCGGCGAGGGCATAGGTTCTCTCGGGGATTTCGGCGTGAGGTTCGCAAAGGTGGATTTGCTGCCGGACGGCACTCCCGACTATGAGGGAATAAAAAACGCCGCAGGGAGCTGCCGTGTGGCTTATATCCAGCGTTCAAGGGGCTATTCGCTGCGCCCGTCGCTGACGGTGGACGCAATAGGCGACATCTGCAATGCAATCCGCAGCGTAAACAAGGACTGCGTGATATTCACCGACAACTGTTACGGCGAACTTGTGGAGGAGCGTGAGCCGCTTGCGGTGGGAGCTGACCTTATCGCGGGAAGCCTTATCAAGAACCTCGGCGGCGGAATTGCGGAAACAGGCGGTTATATTGCCGGCAGGGCGGATCTTGTGGAATTGTGCGCATTTCGGCTGACAACTCCCGGTACAGGCAAGGAGGTCGGCGCAAGCCTTGACCAGCTTCGGGGAATGTACCTCGGTATTTTCCATGCGCCCGAAGCGGTATGCGCTGCGCTTAAGACTGCGACATTTGCGGCGGCGCTGGCGGAGCTTCTCGGCTTTGAGGCATTCCCGAAATACAACGAAAAGCGCACCGACATTATCGAAGCGCTGAAATTGGGTGGCGAGAAGCAGCTTATCGCATTCTGCCGCGGCATTCAGGCAGGTTCGCCCGTGGACAGCTTTGCTTCGCCCGAGCCGTGGGATATGCCCGGCTATGACAGCCGGGTGATAATGGCGGCAGGGGCTTTCACCATGGGCGCTTCCATCGAGCTTTCTGCGGACGCTCCGCTGCGTGAGCCGTATGCGGTGTGGCTTCAGGGAGGTCTTACCTTCCCCACGGGTAAGGCGGGAATAATGACCGCAGCGCAGTATATGCTGGATAACGGGCTTTGCAATATAAAAAAACAGGTCTGCACCGAAAGGACAACAAAATGATAAAGAGCATGACCGGCTTCGGAAGAGGTCACAAGGTACTTAACGGGCGTGATATCACAGTTGAGATACGCTCGGTCAATCACAGATATTACGAGTTCAGTTCACGGCTGCCCCGCAGTCTGGGCTATGCCGAGGAGAAGCTGAAATCCCTGCTTCAGGGGAAAATAAGCAGAGGAAAGGTCGAGGTGTCGGTATTGCTGAGCAATGTCGAAGCCGCCGACGAGAAAATCACGATAAATCGTGAAATCGTAAAGGAATATATTGACGCAATGCGCTCCGTAAAGGAAGAATTCGGACTTGAGGACGACCTGTCGCTGTCCAATATACTGCGCATTCCTGACGCATTCACGGTGGTAAAGACGGAAACCGACGAGGAGCAGCTGTGGCAGGACATCAAAGCGGCAGCCGAGGAAGCGCTGGAGAATTTCATTTCCATGCGTGAAAAAGAGGGCGAGCGCATGAAGCAGGACATCACGTCCCGTCTGGATAGGATTGAGGAGTGGGTAGGCATTGTGGAGAAGCGCTCCCCGCAGATGGTGGAGGATTACCGCAAACGCCTTTACGACAAGATGTGCGAGGTTCTGAGCAGCACGAATATCGATGAGAACCGCATACTCATGGAAGCGGGAATATTCTCCGAAAAGACCGCCGTTGACGAGGAAACCGTGCGTCTGCGCAGCCATATCGAGCAGTTCCGCAATATGCTGGAAAGCGGCGAGCCGGTGGGCAGGAAGCTGGATTTTCTGGTTCAGGAGATGAACCGTGAAACCAACACAATCGGCTCTAAGGTTCAGGATATTGAGGTGACGAGAATAGTTGTAGACCAGAAGAGCGAGATAGAAAAGATACGAGAGCAGATACAGAATATTGAATAATGAAAATCCCGTCGTGACTTTTTTGACGGTCTGACCCCGGAGAGCGGCTGCTTTCCGGGGTATTTTTCTGCACGGAAAAATATCCCTGCGCATATAATGCGGCAAGGGAGTGGTGAATTATGCTTATCGAAACGGGCTATGACCGCCGCAGAGCAGTGAGCTATGCGCTGCAATGGGCATTGTCCGACAATCCGATGTATTACAATTTCGGGGAAATCGGCGGCGACTGCACGAATTTTGTTTCACAATGCCTGTATGCCGGCTGTCGGGTGATGAACTATTCGGACGACAACGGCTGGTATTACATTGACCTTGACAACAGAGCGCCTTCGTGGACGGGTGTGGAATACCTCAACAGGTTTCTTCTGACGAACGAAGGGACTGCGGTGTACGGCGAGCTATGCGAGCCTGCGCAGCTTCTTCCCGGTGACGTTATACAGCTGAGGAACAGCGAGGGGCGGCTGTATCACACAATGATAGTATCCTACATCTTCTATCCGGGAACGCCGGACAGCATATTCATATGCTCACATTCCTATGACGCAAGAAACCGGCGGCTTTCCACCTATAATTATGCGCAAGCGGTGGGAATACACATAGCAGGCGCTCGTCGGGAAATGTTCTGAGGGAGGAATTTATGCTGATATACACAGTACAGCCGGGGGACAATATTACGGCGATATCTCGGCGATATGGGCTGCCGCCGGCGAGGATAGCCGCCGACAACGGTCTGAAGGACGCTTCGGCGCTTGTGCCGGGACAAAATCTGCTGATAAATACCGATAAAGTAAGATATGTGATAACCGAGGGACAGACGCTGTTTTCCATTTCGCAGGAATACGGCGTTCCTCTGGAGCGGCTGCTTGAGGCGAATCCGGGGATAGATCCTCTGAATGTCCGTAGAGGAGATACGGTGATAATTCCGGTGGACGTTCCCGGCGAGCGGCGGCAGGCGCTGTTCAACGGCTACGCTTACCCAAGCATAAGCACAACGGCATTGAACTGTGTGCTGCCGTTTCTGACATTTATAAGTCCTTTCAGCTATACGCTGACGCCGCAGGCGGAGCTTGTGCCGCCGGAGGACAGCAGCCTTATTTTCAGCGCACAGCGTTCGGCGGTTATGCCGCTGATGGTGGTAACAAACATATTCGGCGACGGCTTCAGCACTGAAAATCTGTCGGGTATACTTGCTTCCGAGGAGCTTCAGCAGCGGCTCATCGTGAACATTCTGGCGGAGGTCACGTCGAAGCGCTATTACGGCGTGAATATGGATATAGAATATATTGCGCCTGAGGATCGCGAGCGTTACAACGCATTCCTTGAGCGGCTCACGGATCAGCTGCATGAGCGAGGATACATCGTTGTCACCGCAGTCGCACCGAAGATTTCCGCAGATCAGTCGGGAGTGCTTTACGAGGCGCATGACTATGCGGAGCAGGGGAGAATTGCGGATTATGTTATAATCATGACATATGAGTGGGGGTATACATACGGCCCACCGCTGGCGGTATCCCCGATAAACGAAGTTCGGCGTGTGCTTGACTATGCAGTGACAGAGATACCGCCGGAGAAGATACTGCTTGGAATGCCGAATTACGGTTACGACTGGACGCTGCCCTTTATGCGGGGAACGCCGGCGCAGAGCATAGGTCTGAATGCGGCGGTGGAGCTTGCGCTGAAATACGGCGTGGAGATACGGTATGATGAAAAGGCACAGGCGCCGTATTTCTACTACACCGACAACGGAACGCAGCATGTCGTGTGGTTTGACGACCCGCGGAGCATAGAGGCAAAGCTTCGCCTGATAGACGAGTATTCTCTTGCAGGCGCAAGCTGGTGGACGGTCAACCGCTGCTATGTGCCGGGGCTGCTGGTTCAGCAGGCTCTTTATGATACGGTGAAGCTGTGACAAACGTGTTTTTTCTCCGGCACAGCTGTGGCTAAAACGAAATTTAGCCGATCGTTTCCATGCGAATAATGAATTTATTGACAAACTGCGGCGCTGTATAAAAATACAGCGCCGTGATTTGTTATTTGATTTTTTTATTTCTTTGAGCCTGCTGTTTCCTTTTCCTTGAGAAGATCTCTGATCTCGGTCAGCAGAACTATCTGAGGATCGGGCTTGGGCTCGGGTGCGGGTTCTTCCTTCTTCTTGCGGTGGAGCTTGGATATAACCTTTATCAGCGCAAATACTGCCAGCGCTATCAGCAGGAAGCTGATTATCGACTGAATGAATGCACCGTAGTTGATGGATATCTCGGCTACTCCGGCAGTCACAACATTTCCTGCGTCATCGAGTACCTCCTCAACGCCGGGCTGTATTACAAGCTTCAGCTCCGAAAAATCCACCTTGCCGGTGATAAGTCCCAGAACCGGCATCAGCAGATCGCCCACCAGCGAATTTACTATTGCGGTGAACGCAGAACCGATGATAAGACCTACCGCCATATCGATAACATTGCCCTTTGATATGAACGCCTTAAATTCCTTAGCCAGCTTGAATTTGTCCTTCTTCTGCTCCGGCTTTTTTTCCTCTGCCATGATATTTTACCTCCTGAATATGTAGTTTTAAGTGCAACGCACTCTATGAAATATAATAACACAAACAGCAACGGTTGTCAAGGTCACTTTCTGTCGCTGAGCGGAACATACTTCTTGTCCAGATTTATTGCCTTGTAAGCCGGGCGTATTATACGCTTGCCGTTTATCATCTCTTCCATCCTGTGAGCGCACCAGCCCGCCATTCTTGCACAGGCGAAAAGCCCTGTGTACATGTCCACGGGTATCCTCAGCATCTTGTAAACCAATCCGGAATACATGTCCACATTTGCGCATATATTCTTAATGTCGCCGCGTTCCTCTGCAAATACTCCCGGGGTAAGCCGCTCGATGCTGTCCAGCAGCAGAAATTCCTTTTCAAACTCTGTCCCCTTTGCAAGCTTCATTGCGTTCTCTTTCAGTATTTTCGCCCGTGGGTCGGAGAGAGTATACACGGCGTGTCCCATGCCGTAGATAAGCCCGGAGCGGTCGCCCTCCTCCTTGCGGAGAAGCTTATGGAGATAATCTGCGACTTCTTCGTCGCTGCTCCAGTTCTTGATACCGTTCTTGGCGTAATCCAGCATCTCCATCACCTTGATGTTGGCGCCGCCGTGACGAGGCCCCTTGAGAGAGCCTATTGCGGCGGCATACGCAGAGTAAGCGTCCGTCCCCGATGACGACACCGTGCGGCAGGTGAACGTGGAGTTGTTTCCGCCGCCGTGCTCCGCATGGAGCATCAGGCACAGATCCAGCAGGTGAGCTTCTTCCGCAGTATAGGAGCGGTCGTCGCGCAGCGTGGAGAGAATGCTCTCCGCAAGGCTCTCGTCCTTGTTTATCTGGTGCATGACCATGGAGTCGTTGTGGTAGAAGCGGCGCATAGCCTGATATGAAGTCACCATTATCGCAGGAAGCCGTGAGATTATCGAGATAGCTTTAAGCATCTCGCTCTCCACGGATTTGTCCTCGGGGGCTGAGTCGTAGCTGTACAGCGCAAGCACAGCCTGTGCCATTTTGTTCATGATATTCGGCGAGGGATTTCTGATGATTACGTCCTCGCTGAAATACATCGGCAGCTCGCGGTATTCCGCAATGAGCTTGGAAAACGTGATAAGCTGATCCTTGTCGGGCAGCATTCCGAACAGCAGAAGATACGCTACCTCCTCGTATCCGTAACGTCCGGTAGACAGCACATCGCTGACGATATCCCGTATATTATATCCCCTGTAAATAAGCTCGCCCTCAATCGGCTGCTTATCGCACTCGCTTATTACATAGCCGTGTACGCAGCATACGTTCGTTATCCCGGCAACAACGCCCGAGCCGTCGGAATTACGCAGTCCGCGCTTAACGCCGAATTTGCCCGGCAGACCGGGATCGATAGCAGTGGTGCTGAGAAAATCCGAGCACATCTGCTTGAAAGTAGCCGAGTCTTTCAGCTGTTCCATTCTTTTCATATAATAGCCGCCTCCGTGCCTTTTCTGTTATTGTATCTTTTCTGATAATTCAGCAAATATATCTTTATTGTATCACATGTGAATAGAATTGTCAAGCGTTATTACCAGTTTCTGAATATTTATTTTTTGAATATTGCAAAATGCGCATTTGTGAAATAATTTTCGGGAACGCTTTTGAGCGGCAAGGCTGCGGTATGTGCGATATTCTGTTCGGAAAGGGGTTTATATATGAGATATTCAGCCGTTATACCCGCTCTGACCCTGCTGCTGTCGCTGCTGACCGGGTGTGCCTCGGAGCCTGCCCCGCAGCTGCCGGAAAACCTGACGCTGTACCTTGAGGGACAGCAGCGTATAGTGACGCTGACGAGAGAAGAATATCTCATCGGGTGCATACTTGCCTGTGCCGACCCGTCATTTCAGCAGGAAGCGCTGAATGCGATCGCAGCCGCCTGCTGTTCTCAGGCGATTTATGCCATGAACGGACAGCCGTCCGCGGAATTTCTCGGCGCAGACCTTTCTGACGGACATGAGCGCTGCCCGGCGTGGATATCACCAGAGGCGGCAGAGGAGGAGTACGGCGGCGAATACGGCAGGTATGCGCTGAAGGCTGAGCAGGCGGCGGAATTTGCGTGCAGTATTTCGCTGACATACGAGGGCGAACCGGCGTATACCCCGGTTTTCAGAACCTCCACCGGGGTTACGGACGACGGCGGAATGCCGTATCTGCCCTCTCTCCGACTGCCGGAGGACGCCGCCAGCCCGTGGTATTCCTCCGTATGCACCGTTACTGCGGAGTATGTCCGCAAAGAATTGCGCCGATACACCGGCAGCGTGGTTCTTCCGCCAAAGGTTTCGGATTGGTTCACCGCCGCCGATTATTCGCCGGGAGGAATGCTGCGCAGCATATGCTTCGGCGGTGCGGAAATTTCGGGAGAGCAGCTGCGTCAGGCGTTCGGGCTTCGCAGCAGCGCAATAACCGTCAGCGTTTCCGGCGAGGATATCATGCTTACCTCTCTCGGCTGCGGCGGAAATATCGGCATGAGCGCCTACTCCGCCGAAAGGCTGGCGCGAAGCGGATTATCCGCAGAGGAGATATTGCAGCGCTTTTTTCCGAAAACCGAGCTGCGGCAGGTATTGCGGAGGTATGGAAGTTAGCTGGCATTAACCAATTTTTACAAAAAAATTTTCGGAAAACACTTGACAAAATATCATGAGTGTGATATAATTTTAATCAAGGAAATTAATAATTGTTCCTGTTTTATTAAAATTTATGGAGGTTTCAAATTATGAAATTTGTATGTCCTGTATGCGGTTATGTTTACGAGGGCGATTCCGCTCCCGAAAAATGTCCTCAGTGCGGCGTTCCCGGCTCTAAGTTCACTGTTGTTGATGAAAACAGCGGCAAGCTTGTGTTCGCTGACGAGCACAAGATCGGCGTCGGTAAGCTTGAGGGCGTTCCCGAGGAGATCGTAGAGGGTCTGCGTGCCAACTTCACGGGCGAGTGCACCGAAGTAGGCATGTATCTTGCAATGGCAAGAGCGGCTCACCGCGAGGGCTATCCCGAAGTTGGTCTTTACTATGAAAAGGCAGCATATGAGGAGGCTGAGCATGCAGCTAAATTTGCAGAGCTTCTCGGAGAGGTTATTTCCGACTCCACAAAGAAGAATCTGGAAA
>CAYRLM010000076.1:0-9913 GCA_964425035.1 uncultured Ruminococcus sp. | reverse complement strand
CGCCGCCCCATATGGCGGCGAAGGAAAAATGCGAGCGTTGGCGGCGGCAGCAGCGTAGCTGCGACTTCAAGCCGCCAATGCAGCTAAAGGGGTACGGCGGAGGACGCAAGCGTCCACCTAAAACAAGAGTTTTCCCCCGATTCGCAGACTATCGTCTGCGAATAAAAACTTTATCGACAGACTATGACCGCCATGTTGTTCATGCACGATGTTGCAAAACCGAACCCCAACGGGGCTTTTTTCAACGTCAAGTAACGGTTTTTTTCTGGCGGTAAGCCCAAAACTTGTTTATGATGAAATTCAGCGGTATTGTAATCACCATGTTCATCAGCGGAGCGAGGGAAGCGGCGAGGTCGTCCGGCTCAAAGACAAACCCATATCCGGCAAGCCATTCGCATATGCCGCCGAGATAATCGCCAAGCCTTACGGCGTCAAGCCAGAACCACAGCAGCAGCGCCGTGAGGAACAGCCCCGTGACCGAGTAGGAAATATAGGTCTTTATCAGCACTTTCCACCAGACGCGCTTTTCTGCGTTTTCGTCCTGACGGAACACGAATTTGCTTTGCAGCAGGAACGCGCTCAGCACGCTTATCGCAAATCCCGCAAGGTTTGCGGCCTGTGCGCCCCAATGGAACACATAATAGCAGAAATTATATATAATGTAGTTCAGAACGGTATTGAACGCTCCCACCATTCCGAATTTCACGAACTGCCACAGAGCGGCAAGCTTTTTGTTTTTTATCTCCATGTCGATTTCCTTTCGTATGCTATTACATTCTACATCAATTTTCACCGTTTGTCAAATTTTTTTGCAATGCCTATTGACAAATCTGTAAATACCGTGTATACTGTATATATGGCATATTTACAGTCAAGAAAGGAGGAAGCTCGTGAAAATATTGCAGAACAGTGATATCCCTATCTATAAGCAGATAGCCTCACAGTTCAAGGAAGATATTTTGAACGGCGTTATACAAAGTGGAGAATATCTCCCGTCCATAAGAGGGCTGGCGAGAGATCTTAAAATAAGCGTGATAACCACAATGAAAGCATATGAACAGCTGTGCGACGAGGGTCTGATCACATCTGTTCAGGGCAAGGGATACATTGTAAACCCACAGGACATCGAAATGGTTCGGGAACAGCACCTGCGCCTGTTGGAGCAGCATTTGACAAATGCGATGGAATCGGCAAGGCTGGCAGGGGTTTCCCGTGAAGAGCTGATTGAAATGCTCAACGTACTGTATGACGCGGAATAGACCGTTTGCGGAAAGAAAGGTGGAATTATTATGATTATTATGTCGTATGACAGAAAGCACGTTATTGACGCAAAGCTGGTTTCGGTTTCAAGAAACTTTGGCGGAGGAAAGGACGGGAAGTACTATATCATCGCAAGCTGCTTCGGCGTTTCCGACGCAGGCATTGTCGTGGGGAAATATCCCGACGAAAAAACCGCCTCCGACGAGCTTGAGAGGATTTTTGCGGCGTTTGCGGACGGAGCGGTCAGCTATTCGGTTCAATGACGGGAAAGGGTGGTTTTTATGGAAAGCGTTGTTTCGGTAAAGGGACTTACCAAAAAATACGGCAAATTCACGCTGGGCGCTCTGGATATCGATATCCCGGAGGGATTTTCCACGGCGCTCATCGGCGCTAACGGCGCAGGAAAGACCACGCTCATAGATATTCTGTGCGGCGTAACCCGCAGGACGGAGGGCGAGGTGGTTTATTTCGGCGGAGAAAAGAACATCTTCGACCCGGCACTGCGGGAAAGAATAGGCTACTGTGCGAGCAATGCGTTTTTCCCGATAAGCTTTACCGCAAAGGATATAGCGGTTTCAATGGAGATAGCGTATAAAAGCTTCGACCGCAGCAAATTCGCACAGCTGTGCGAGAAATTCGAGGTGGACAGCGAGCGCACAAAAAGACCCCGACCCATGATTAAGCAGTCCGACGGAAACCGTATGCGCACCTGTCTTGCGGCGGTGTTTGCGAGGGACACCGAGCTGCTTGTGCTGGACGAGCCGGGAAGCTCCCTCGACCCGCTCATGCGGGACAGATTATGCGACAGAATGCGGGAATATCTTGACGAGGGCGGCGGTGCGAAATCCATCATATTCTCCACCCACAATATTGCGGATATGGAGAATGCGGCGGATTATGCGGTGTTCATGGACAGCGGCAGGGTTATCGAGCAGGGCTTTATCGAGGATCTTAAAGAGAAGTATATCATCGCACGGGGCGAGGCAAAGGATTATTCGGCGGCAAAGCCGCTTCTGCTGAGCAGCAGCGCAAACCGCACCGTGTTCGACGGGCTGGCGCTTGCGGAGAATGCGGAGAAGCTGGCGAAAATCGGCGTTGACAGCGAAGCGCCCACCTTGCAGCAGCTGAGCGTTGGGCTGCTGAAATATGCGGAGGAGCGGAGATGAACAGGTACATAAAGACGTTCAGGCTGTTTTTCGGCAGCAGACCGCTGAAATCGCCGCTGGAGTGTATGGCGATAGTTGCATTCATTGCGCTGCTTGCTTTGGTCATCGGCGCATTCGGTACGAGTCAATTTCTTGACGTATTGGAGCTCAGTATAGTTTCGGTTGGGGGTTGTTCGGGTCTTATATTGCTTGCGGCGTTGTACTCGCTGTGTTCGCCGGAGAATGCGGGGTACAAATATTTTCGTTCTGTGCCCGACTGTGCGGGGCAGCTTCGCCGTGCGGTGATTTCGGTGAACCTTTTTGCGCTGGTTGTCGGGGCGGCAATACTTGTCGTCACTATGGCGGTATTCAGCGCAGCGGGTATGGATATCGGTATCGGCACGGTGTATGGCGGGGCTGTGTTTCTCCTGCTGGAGTTTAGTCTGTGCAATTTCACGGGCTTTGTGCAAAAGGTGTCGATAAGGCTGGCGGCTCTCGGAGCGGGACTGTTCGTCTGCGGGCTTATTTCGGGCTTCGGAGAGCGTGCGTCCGAGGACGCAGCTTCGGACGCGGCTTCGGACGGGATTTTTCCGGCTGCGGCAATAATGGGGGCTTGCGTGCTGGCGTATGTCGGCGGAATTATCTTTGCGGCAGCCCAAGCCAAAAGAAAGTGGGGCGGTAATGAATGTGCGGAATAAAGCTGCTTCTCAGCAGATACGCAAAACACAGGATAATGCTGCTGTGCCTTGCGCTGTTCTTTGTGGGAATGATGGCGGCGGTCATGGTGTTCCATGCCGACCCGGGAAACCCGGATAACGAGCAGGGCGATTACATCATGTGCAAGCTGTGCGCAAACTTGCCCGCAGTGATGGCTGTGCTGCTGCCTATGATATTCATGGCGCAGGAAACGCAGGGCAGCCGCTTTCTGCGCGCCGTTCCCGATGCTGACAGAATGTATAGGCTGGGCATTCCGCTGACCTGCACGCTCATAACGCTCTCACATATGCTGGTGACGGATATCGTATACTCGGCGTTCATACTCATTTCCGGCAGAGAGCTTGTCAATATCTGCGATATGCTGGTGCTGAGCGGCGTTTTGGGGTTTATCTTCACGGTTGCGTTATGCTGTATGCTGACAATGAGGGCAGTCGGCATCATTTTGGCGATTATCGGTTATTGGACTTTGTTCGGCATGGTATACATATTCGGCAAAGCGGAGCCTTTGGGCGTTCCGCTGTGGGGCGCATTGGCGGTGCTTGTCGGCGGCTTTGCCGCAGGCTTCGGCATTAACCTGCTGATTTCCGGATTTGCATACAGAGTGGTAAATTTCCGAGAAGTGACATATGCTCAGAGTAAAATGTCATAAAACTTTTACTTACAGTCAAATTTTCACGCCGTTTTCACGGATATTACACCATAAATTCACGCAGTTCGGATATACTATAAACACGGAAAGCGGCAGGGGCTGCGGCTAAGACTGCCGGATTTGCTTTCCGCTTAAAATTCGACACCGTTCATTTTCATATAATTACCAACCAAACCAGCATCAGACCCCTGTGAGAAATCACAGGGGTTTGATGTTTGGGGCGGATTAAAGCCGCAAAGATTTTTCACAGTAACAGATATTTCTGTAATTTTTTGTGCAATATATATATATATATATATAAGCAGTGTATATTTTTGTACATTTAGCTATTGAAATGACAAGAATTTTGCTGTAAAATAAATATATGATTAGTAGGTCATTCTGTCTGTTTTGCGGGAGAGTGAATTGAATGGATCACAAAGCATGCAAGGCGTACTTTAACGATACCGATCACAGGATTGTCGGAGCGTTTCTGATTGTATTCGGGATTGCGGCGGCAATAACGGGTGTCGTGTTCCTGACGGGCGGCGGCGTTTGGGCGTGGCTTCCGATTACGGGCGGAACGGCGGCTGCTGTCATCGGTGCGGTTTGTATACTGCGCAGCCGCAAAATAACCGACGGAGAATACGACAGCATTGTGACCGGATATATAACCCCGAACATACAGGGCTGGGCGCTGGAGAAATTAGGGCTCAGCCCGACGGACGTATGCAGGCTGAAGCCCATGGTGCTGGGCGGTTACTGCTTTGAGGAAAACGCCATGATAAAAGTTGGCAAGGACGGCGTAGGGCGGAGCAGCAGGTACAATGCCGCCATACTTTTGTTTTCGGGACGCGAGGTTTACTGCTATATTATAAGCATTGACACGATAGGCGGCGGCAGCTTCGTTTCCACTCGGGTTTATTTGTATAAGAATATCGAGAGCGTTTCCACCCGGACGGAAACGGTTACTTTGCGGTATCAGAACCGATCCTACGATATTTCCGACGAAAGATTTGAGATTGCCGCCTCGGACGGTACGGGGCTTTCTTTTTCGCTGTCGGCGGCTTCGGAGAACGTCAATAATTCGATAAACCAAATGCGCAGTCTGATAAACGGCAGCAAGTAGAAAATTTCATACGGACAGCCCCTGCGGAGAGCAGGGGCTTTTGTTGTGCAAAATATATATATATATATATATACTAACTGTTTTGATTTCTGCGTTTCCGTCAATTGAAATACAGCATTTATTGTAGTAAAATAAATTTGTAAAGAATTTTGTCGTTTGATGGGAGGGTAATTTATTATGGATTATGAAGCTTGTAACTCGTACTTTGATAAGGTCAACAAATATTGGTTTTCTTTTATATTTTTTGGCGCAATGGGAGCTTTGGTTGGAATTATCATGTTGTTCAGTACCGGCTGGGGCTGGCTGTTCTTGATTGTCGGAGTATTGGCAATTTTTTGTGGTTTTGGTTGTCGGGATGGCTTCAACAAATTAACTGACGCCGAATATGATAAGATGGTAGCGGATTATGTAAACGCAAATCTGGAGAAATGGGCGCTTAAAAAATTCGGCATAAACGAATCGGACGTTAGCAGAATAAACCCGATATTTCTTGGCGGCTATTGCTTTGACGGAAATATCATGACGAAAGTGGGTCTGGACCGCATAGGACGAAGCAATAAGTACAAAGCGGCAATACTGCTGTTTTCTCAGCAAGAGTTATATTGCTATGTTGTAACTTTCTATACAACAAGCGGCGATTACAGATCGGATTCCGCACAGGTTTACTTTTATAAAGACATTGTGACTGTTTCCACCAAAACGGAAACGATAAATTTTAAGTACGACGGTGCGGATTATCATTTGTCCCAAGATATGCTTGAAATAGTCACCTCCGGCGGCACGGGGCTTTCCGTTTCTATGTCTGCGGCTTCGGAGAACGTCAATAATTCGATAAACCAAATGCGCAGTCTGATAAACGGCAGCAAGTAGAAAATTTCATACGGACAGCCCCTGCGGAGAGCAGGGGCTTTTGTTTTTTGAGAATTGAACGCCGCAGACGGATTTTATGCGGCGGCAGGTTTGCCGTTTAACGGAGAATAATCAGCCCTTGCAATTAATGCCGATTTGTGCTACAATGAAATCACATTCAACCAAAGGAGCTGATAATGTGATCTCGGCGGCACTCGCCCTGCTCGAAACAGATGAACAGCGGCATATTTTATCCGAATTTTACGAGGAAAACAAGCACAGATTTTATGCGATAGCCTTTTCCAAGCTGCATAATAAGGAAGAAGCGGAGGACGCCGTGCAGGAGGCGTTTTTGAGGATTGTCAGATATCCCGTAAAATTTTTTGAAATTGAAGCTCACAAAAGACTGCCCTATGCGATTATTATAACCAGAAACGTTGTTTTGCAAATGCTTCAACGAAAAGGCAGATATGAGTTTGAGGAATTGCCGGAAGATATTCCGGACTTGAATATATCCGTTGAGGAAGCGGTTATAGGTATGGTGTCCGAAGAAAAGCTCATTGAGTTCATAAAAACTCTTTCTGAAGCAAAAAAGCAGGTAATTATCCTGAGGGGTGTTTATGGAATGAGCAACAGTCAAATATCGGAGGTTCTCGGTATCACGGAAGCTGCTGTGCGCAGAAGAATTTCAGACGCATACGGTCAGATAAAAGATTTTATCGGAAAGGGAGAACAATGAGCGAGATTGAATTTAATAAGATACTTCAACAAGTATGCATTGAAGAATATTCATTTCTTGAAGAAGTTCCCGTTCACCATTTTTCCTTAATACACAGAAGAAAGATGAAGCATATCCTTTCTCAGCCTTATTCCATGCCTGAAACGGACAAAAAAATCAAGCTAAACCGACATATGGTATGTATTCTGATAGCGGCAATATTTCTCGCATTGGTCACGGTGACGGGTGCGGCTTGCGTCATCAGTCATTTTATCATGATAATGTACCCCGATAATACTCAGTTGTTTGCCGCAAATACTGCCGGTGCGCCGGAAACAATCGAGCAGGAATATTGTATTCCCGAACTGCCCGAGGGGTATAAGGAGATTACACGGATATCCACCTTTGAGAGCATATGGGTGATATATCAATATGGCGATGACGCGTATAATAATGTAACCTTTTCTCAGAATGTCAAGACAAGTTATGACCAGCATTTCAATACCGAGGGATATTCTTTTGAAAAAGTTGACATCAACGGGTATGACGGTTTGTTCATTGATTGGAGTGACGATGATTATATATGTTGTGAAGCGGTTTGGGACAACGGCGATTATATTCTTACGGTTGAGGGCAATTTAACCAAAAGCGAATTGATTGATTTGGCGAAAACCGTCAAGCTTGTGTAAATGTGAATTTTTTCGCTCGCAAATAAAAACCTTTGAGATTATATATTTTAGAGGGGAAAACTCTCCGGGAAATCTGAAAAAAGGAGGAAAAACCGATGAGATCTTCAAAATTCATTTCGGCAGTATCAGCGGCAATGATTGTGTTATCAGCTGTTCCTGTTTATGCAAGCACATTGAAACGGTTGTGGTTTCGGAAGTCGGGCAGCAGGGCGGAGGGGTATGACAACTATCTTCTTGTTTGGGACAACGGCGATTATATCTTTGACATATTTTTTACATACACTTTGCCTAAAAATGAAGCTGAAAATATAGTAAAAAGTGCCAAATAAATATTTTTTTCAAATATTGCCGTAACAAAACAGCTGCCTCAAACGATTTGTTTTATGAAGGAGGAAGAAATCAAGATGAGGGAGGTGAAAACATTGAAAATAAGAAAATTTATTTCGGCAATTACTGCTGCGGTGTTGTGTGTTTCGATGTCAATTACATCATATGCAGAAACAGGCAAACTCGACAATGAGGTATCTGTACTGAATTTAGTCAGAGAAAACTGCATATCGGAATTGTCTATATCCGGTTCTACCGCAACTTGCATAAGCCGTGCAACGAGTGATAATGTAAAGAGCATTACGGCAACCCAAACCTTGCAGAAGAAAAGCGGTTCAAGCTGGGTCGCAGTCAGCGGTGCAACATGGACAAAGTCAACATCAATTAGTATGCTGTATATGTCTAACAGCAAAACAGGCTTATCGTCAGGCACATATCGGCTGAAAACTTTTTTAAGCTCACAAGTACAAGCGGCACAACAGAAACCGTAACGGTTTACAGTGAAGAAAAAACAGTGGGTTGATATTGAGGATAACACAATTCTCGGCACAGAGATTGGTTATAAGTGATGATGTGGTAATCGATAGACAATTAAAAATTTAAGTATAGAGGTGATGGATTATTATAATTTCATACAAAACTCAGTAAATGAGATTCCTTAATATTTGCGAGTTACACTTTTCACAGTGATAAAAACGGTGGTATATTTTATTCCTAAAACACACATTTTAATGGAGGTTTTTATGAAACGCACTATCAAGACAATTTTGTACTTATTTGCTGCATCAGTCATTTCGCTTAGTTCATTTTCGGTTGCTTATGCCGAGAAAACAGCTATTATATCTGACGAAATTTTTGTAGAATCATCTTGGGATGACCTGGAATCTAGATTTCAAATGGGTCATTTTGAAGATAACAGCGAATTAAATCAGTTCGCATTTGACCCAAATGAAGAAGGAATATCATTGTTTGCTTCTGCTGCATTTCCATTGTCTGAGTATCCGGCTGGGTCATATTTTTCAAATACAGGTAAGACTTGCACTTGTCATAGCGGTTCAAACAATCCTTGTTGGTACACTACCCCCTGTGATTGCCTTGTTTATGAATCTGCAATACAGTGTGTTGGTTTTGCTAAATATGTATATCAACAATATAATGGGAAAAGCGTTAGTTCGGCTAGTTCCAATTATACCTCTTACTCAATTACACTAACTACATCTAATGTTCGTCAGTATATTATGAGTTTACCGGTTGGTTCATATATTAATGTTAAATATAAAAATGGTGGAAGCCATACAATGATAATTGCAAAATCAGATACAAGTTATGTATATTTATACCATGCTAACTGGGGAGGTTCGTGCTTGGTGAATTATACCAAAATGGCATATGCTGATTTTGTTAATTATTTCCCAGTTCTAAATTCCACTACTGTTGCATGAAGAATGGAGGAAGTTTGTCATGAAGCAAATTCGAACAGTTGTTGTATTGATTACAGTTCTGGCATTTTGCGGATGTGCGGCTCAGAATTCTGTGGATTCTTCGGAAAACGATTCTGCACAGACATTTGTCACAGAACCATCCGAAAAACTTAATGACTATAATTTTAGCGCTGGTTCAGATGAAGATTTGCAGCCAATCATCGAAGATATTGCATACGATTTATTGCAGTCTTCGCCGGAACCAATAGCAGACGACACATACGATTTGCTTGAGGAATGGTTTTACGGGGAGTGGCAGTGTGTCACAAACGAAGATTCGATTACCATAAGCGACGCATACGGTTATCCACCGTTTACCGGAAGTCCAAGCGTTACAGAAACCGATGATATGGCTGCGATTCATCTTGTGGGCAATGGAGGAAATTATGTTTACGTCATATTCAAAAGCAACCCGAATACTATGTTTTATTACGAAGAAGATATTTACAAGGTCCCGAAGCTTAACGGAGAATACCAAAAAATCGGAAACGCACCCGAAACAGGCGAGCTTGGCGCTTTCGGACTGCATAAACTGTCATACTTATACGGCGTGCCGACGGATTTGCTTTTTGGCAACAGCTTTGCCGATGAAAACGGCGGAATTTGGATAAATGATTCTGTTTATCTTCAGCAACTTACCGAAAACAGCATTTCTCTTATCGCATTGTGCTACGAGGAAACACCCGCCCTGTCGTCTTATCCGCATTATGAGGTCACATACTCGGTTATCAAAAGCAGCGGCGAATGGTCAATCGATGAGGAAAGCATATCCTTCAGCGATTTGATTTAATTTGCAGACAAATGGGCTTGCATGCTAAAGTTAATGCCACTGTATATTGCATTGCCAATGGCGATGTGTTATTTACAGGCGGAAGGTGAAATCCAATGATATCATCTTTATGCCCAATTACAGTCATCATCAACAAAAACGCCGCTCTGAAATTATGTCGATTGACAAAATTGGCATAAT
>CAYRLM010000075.1:0-10061 GCA_964425035.1 uncultured Ruminococcus sp. | reverse complement strand
CGGGGGAAAACAAGAGTTTTCCCCCGATTCGCAGACGGTAGTCTGCGAATAAAGATTATAGACAAGCTGACAGCACTCTTTTACGAGTGCTGTTTTTATATTAAACGAAAATGTTTTGTCGGCGTCTGAGGTCGGAACAGACAGGTATCGTGCCGATAATTTCGCCCAAAAGCTGCATAAAATCGGCAGAATAAAAAAACCGTAACCCCGATATTGTATCAAGGTTACGGTTCTCATATGGTTGGGGTGGAAGGATTTGAACCCTCGAAATGGCGGAGTCAGAGTCCGATGCCTTACCACTTGGCGACACCCCAGTGACTTAACGTATAGTATTATAACACGTCTATTCGATTTTGTCAATAGGTTTTTCGGCGAATTTTCAAAAAATCTCAAAAAATTTGCCGATATCAGCCCCGAACGCTTATCGGCGTTCCCACAGGAATAAGTATACCCGAAAAAACCGTAAATATACAAGAAATGCTCCCCGGAAAACCGGAGAGCATTCTGCGATTTGTATCGAGCTTATCAGAGCTTGCTGATCTTTTCGTTGATCTCGTTGATACGGGTATCAATCTGTGTGAAGTACTCAGCGTTCAGCTGTGCATAGGTCTGATCACCGCTCAGATATACGGTCTTGGTCAGAGCCTCAACGGGGGACTCTGCGCTGCCTGCGTCTGCAATATCGTTGCCGATACCGTTCTTGAAGTCGAAGATAGGAGTGATCTTGCTGGTGCCGTCAAGGGCAGTCTGGCTGTAAATGAAGTCGAGGTTGTAATCAGACCAGCCGTACTTGTCCTTGGACTGCTGCATGGAAGTAGCTCTTACGGATTCGTCAAGGGACGTGGTTACGCAGCAGTCAATCCATGCTGCAACGCCGTTGGCATTGGTGGAACCCTTGCACCACATCAGAGCGTCCTGCTTCATGAAGTGATAGTACTTATCGGCAGCAGGATCTCTCGGATAAGGAACAACGCAGATTTCATCGTCGTCCCAGCTGAATCTGTCGGCGAACTTCTTCAGACCGGAGTCGCCCTCGAATTCCCATGTACCGCCGTTAGCATAGAACAGGATATTGCCCTGAGCCCACAGCTTCGGGTTTACAGACCAGCCGTTCTCCTGAATCGGCCATCTGAGATCCTCGGACTGGAGCGTTGTCAGCAGATCCATAGCTCTCTGAACGTTTGCGCTGTTCATGTTGTTTACAAGCTTGCCGTTCTCGATGCTGACCAGAGGAGTACCGGTGGATACCAGCAGCTCGATTTCGGTGTTGTAGCCCTCGGATACATATCTGGGGTTATCGTCGTCGCCTGTCTGCTTGAACTTTCTCGCCATATCGAGGTAGGTATCCCATGTCCAGTTGTCGTTCTCGAACAGCTCACGCGGATCGTCAAGACCTGCGTCCTCGATAACGCTCTTGCGGTAGTACAGCAGAGAGTCGAAGGAGATCTCATAGATAGCACAGTATGTTCTGCCGTTGAGTACGAACTGATCCATTACGTCCTTTGCGCCTGCCCACTTGTCGGAAGTCAGGTCGATGATTTCGTCGATAGGCTGATATCTGCCCTGAAGAGCGCCGTAAGGATAGTCACGGATCTCAAACGGGAACAGGTCGGGAGAGTCGCCGGACTGGATAGCGGTAGCCAGCTTGTCGTAGCGGGAGTTGTAGTCTACATATACATAGTCGAAAATCATGCCGGTGTGGTCGTAGTTATCGCTCTTTGCCACGCCGTTTTCGGGAATGCCGTAAACTTCCTTGAACAGCTCTGCGTTTGCGGCTGTTTCGTCGATTTCCCACCAAGCCATCCACTTGATACGGGTGTCAACCTCGAGGTCGGGGTTATCCAACTGATCCGCAACACCCTTTGCAGCTTCCTGAACTGCGGGATCGGTGTCGAACGTGGCTGTCGTTACAGCGGATACAGGTGAGTTGCCGGCGTTTGTGGCAGCGTTGGGCGAGTCGCCGTTTGTCGAGTTGCTTCCTGCGACTGCTCCCTCTTCATCACAAGCAGTGAGCGACAGAACCATTGCGGCAGCAAGAATGCCGGCAGCAACCGTCTTGAATTTCTTCATCATGAACCTCCATTTAAGTAAAATGTAAAAGCAGGGACAAATTATTGATTTGAGTATGTGCTATCGGACATTTAAGCCATAATAAACGCCCCGTGTTTTGCAAGGACATTTAATCTGCGAATAAATATCCTATGTTTATTATACCGTAAAAACAGTAAGATTTCAATATCTATAATAGATAATTTAACGCCTGCTTCTTTGTGCAAAATCGCATACCAAAGTTATGACAATTACTTAATTTTGGTTCAATTAACCTAATTAATTTCCTTATTTTTCGGTTTCGTCCCGTAACGCAGAAGCTGCTGCGGAGGCTTCGGCGCCCAATTCCGCAAGCACCTCGTATATGTGGGTTTATACTATAACAATTCAAACAAAGCAGC
This sequence comes from uncultured Ruminococcus sp., assembly GCA_964425035.1. Taxonomy (GTDB): domain Bacteria; phylum Bacillota; class Clostridia; order Oscillospirales; family Ruminococcaceae; genus CAG-115. Next base: position 7,611 of record CAYRLM010000075.1, on the reverse strand, counting down.
GCAAAAGCCGCTTTCCGTCTATGCCGGTCTTACCTGCCGCAAAATCCGACCGATTTGTTTCTCGGATTGACAAACAACAGTTTTAGCTGTATAATATTATTAAAGCAGCCTAAAATCACACTTTGGAGCGGATATATGAACAACCAATCTCAGCGAATAAGCTATTTTGACAATCTAAAAGGAATACTGATAATTCTGGTGGTATTTGCGCACTGCCTGTACGGCTATCAAAGCTTTGATTATGTAAATCTGGTCACGGATACCATTTACGTTTTCCATATGCCGGCGTTTGTGTTTGTGACGGGATTTCTCAGCAAAAGCGCCCATTCCCGTTCAAAGGGGCAGCTTTGCAAAATGCTCACCGCTTACCTGATATTCAATACCGTAATGCTGATATATGACCTGTCGGCAAACGGTGGGAATATTGCCCTGCTGACGCCGTATTACTCCTGCTGGTATCTTCTTGCCGTTGTTGTATGGAGAGCGGCTTCGGGCTGTGCGGCACAGCATAAGCGGGTTATGGTGTGGAGCGTTATTCTGGCGCTTTGCGCAGGATTTTGCACCGATGTATCCAACCTGCTGGCAACGGGCAGGATAATCGCATTTTACCCGTTTTTCCTTGCGGGATTTCTGCTCCCACGCGAAAAGCTGCCTATCGGGAACAAAAGCGGCGCAGCTCGGGCAAAGGGTGCGGCTCTTACGATTGCGGCGGCGGCGCTGGCGGCTTTGTTCGTGTATAGATACGGCATTTCCGATTCGGTGCTGATGATGTATGGCTATGCCGATGCCTTCGGGCTTATATACCGCATGATAATATTCGTCACAGCGGCGCTGTTTATTCTGGGGCTGTGCGTGTGGGTTCCCGACAGGAGGCTGCCGTTTATCACCAAAATGGGCGGGAACTCTCTTTCAATATATCTGCTCCACAGAATACTCACCCTTTTTGCACAGCGCACGAATATTTTCACGGAGGATTGGCAGGTGTTCTGCTATGCGGCGGCGCTTACCGCTGCGATATGCCTGCTTACCGGCGCAAACAGAACCGCCGCTTTGGTTGACTGGCTTATCGTCTGCTTCCATGACGCTTTTTCGGGGAAAAAAGAAAAGCGCTTCCGTCTGTGCAGGGTGATTGCGGGAACAACCGCAGCGGCGCTGCTTGTGTACAGTCCCGTTAAGTCGGCGATAAATGCGGTTACCGCCTCGCAGATTACCGCTGACGCACAGCAGAGCGATGAGAGCGGCGACATACTGTATAATCAGCTTACCTACGGGCAGTCCGAAAAGCTGCGGGGGGATTACCGCCTGCTGTTTGCGGGCGACCTGATACTGCTGGAGGATCAGGTGAAACGAGGTCGGGACGGAGAAAGCTACCGATTTGACGATATTTTCGAGTACACCAAGGAGTACATTTCCGACGCAGACCTTGCGATAGGCGTGTTTGAAGGCCCGACCGCCGGTGAGGAGGCGGGATATTCCACAAGCAATTTCGACGACGGAAAAACACTGGCGCTCAATTACCCCGACGAGTTTGCGGCAGCAGTCAGGGACGCAGGCTTTGACCTTGTCACAACAGCCAACAATCACCTGCTGGACAAGGGCACGGAGGGGGCGCTGAGAACACTTGACGTGCTTGACGAGGTTGGGCTTGACCATGTGGGTTCATACAGGAACGCCGAGGAAAAGGAAAATGTCAAGATAGTCGAACAGGGCGGAATGAAATTTGCGGTATTGGCTTACACCTACGGCTCAAACGGTTACTCCGAAAGCGAGCTGCTTGATGACGAGCTGTCCTACATCACCTCGATAACCGCCGAACCCTACGGCGATAACGCAGAGCGGGTGCGGCGGATAATCGCCGATGATTTCAAGCGGGCGCAGGCGGAAAACCCCGACGCGGTCATAGTGCTTTCCCACATGGGGACTCAGTTTGCGGATTATCCAGATGACTATCAGCAATACTGGTATGATTTCTTTCTGGACTGCGGCGCAGATGTTATTCTCAACGACCATACCCATTCGGTTCAGCCGGTGGAGATATTCCGACATGACGGCAAAACGGCGGCGATAGTGAACTGCCCCGGCAATTTTGCGAATATCTACCGTGAATATAACGGCGACGCTTCGGCTATGACGGAAATATATTTTGACCGTGACAGCAAGCAAATCACGGGAGCGGCGGTAATTCCGATGTGGACGCAGTCGCAGATTTCGGGGAACTACCGCGCGCTGCCGATATACGATATCCTGAACGATACACAGCTGCGCCGACAGCTCAGCACCTATGACCTTGAGCGGGTGGAGCAGGTTCAGCTGCATATCACGGAAACAATGCTGGGCTGTGCCGTTCCCTGCAATGCGGCGGAACGGCGGTATTTCGTCACCGAAAGCGGCTATATGGCGCAGCCGCCCGAGCCGATTACCCTGACGGAGGAGGAAAAGGCTTCCCCGCTGTATAAGAAAATGGCTGCGGCAGAGAGCATATGCTTTGTTGGGGACAGCATAACCCACGGGACGAAAAACGGCGGCTTCGGCTGGTACAGACCGCTTGAAGGTCTGCTGAACAACGTCACGGAATGTGCCGCAGGCGGCGCTACCACCAAGAGTATTCTTTCGGAAGTGCCGACAGGCAGCGCCCTGTATGTGGTGGCGCTGGGAACAAACGATATACGCTACCGTGACGGGGACAAATGCGCAATGACCGCACAGGACTACATAGCCGAACTGGAAAGGTTCGTACAGCGGGTAAAAAGCGGCGGCAGCGGTGCGGAATTTGCCTTTATTGCGCCCTGGACATCGCTGGACAACGACAGCGTAAGCGTGCCGAATACCCAAGAGAGAAACGCAATGAACGCCGAATACACCGAGGCTCTGAGAATATGGTGCGGTGAAAACGGATATCTGTTCAGCAATCCCAATACAATCATCGATGAAGTAATGCTGCGGGAGGTTCAGTCGAACTATCTTGTGGATTACATACACCCCAACCGCAGTGCGGGCATTGAGCTTTACAGCCGTGCCGTGCTGTCGGGAAGCATCGGGTGAGCCGCAAAAAATCGTGAGCTGTACCGACATTCCCTTACCCCAATAAATCCCCTTATTTTTCCGTTTCGTCCCGTACCGCAGAAGCTGCTGCGGAGGCTTCGGCGGCTTCCCCGTCCAATTCCGCAAGCACCTCGTATACCTCATCGGGTATTTCTGCGCCGCTCTTGACCGCCTGCACCGCAGCGGAAAGCAGGTCGTCCGTGAAGCCTGCTGCCTTTAGACGGTCGGAATACTGCGCCATTACCTCGTCAACGTTTTCGGGGGTGATTTCGGCGGCGCTCTGCACGATGGGTATCTGCATTCCGTTTGCGTCAATGGTGTAGCTGTCGGTGTAAATAAGCTCGCTGACCGGCACGAACTCATACCCCTGCGCCGAAAGCTGCTCCAGCACCTGCGGAAGCGCCTCTGTGGTGTTTGCAAGGTCGTTGTGGAACAGCACGATAGAGCCTGATTTCACGCTGCCCACAACCTTTTTTGTTATCTCCTCGGGAGTGGGTTCTTTCCAGTCAAGGCTGTCAACGTCCCACTGTATAACCGTCATGCCCATGCCCTGAACGGTTGTGATGAGCGAGTTGTCGTATTCGCCGTAGGGCGCACGGTAGAGCGTCGGCTCCTTTCCCGTGATGTCCTTTATCTTGAGGGAAGCCGCCTTTGTGTCGGAGATAAGCTCGTTTACGTTTGCGCCCTTAACGTGGGGGTGTTGGTCGGAGTGGTTCTGTATCTCGTGACCTGCGTCGGATAGCGCCTTTACGTCGTCCGCACAGCGGTCAGCCCAATCCCCGGTTACGAAAAAGGTGGCGTATGCGTCGTATTCGGCGAGAATGTCTATAAGCTGCTGCGTGTTGGAATTTTCCCATGCCGCGTCAAAGGTCAGCGATATTTTCATGTCGCCCCGTTCCACGCAGTATATCGGCAGCAGACGTTCGGTCGCCTGAGTTCCCACCGAGGTCAGCACTGCGCCTATTCCCACCGCCGCTGCCGCCGCTGCCAGCGCCCCGACTGCCGTAAGGCGCTTTATTTTCTTCCCGGTTAATGTGATCATTTTCATGGAAAAGCCCTCCTGTTTGATTTTTTTATTGAGAGGTATATGCCGTTTTCGGGACAAATATGACAGGCACGGCGGCGGAATTTCCCGCAGAAAACAGGGACTGCGCAATGAATTACGGCGTGATACGCTTCATACCGCCGGAATATCACGGCGACATGCTTATGAAGCGTTTTTCGGAGCTTCCGTCGGTGCGCCTGTGAAAAACGAGATGATGCGAGAGCGTTCGCAACGGATATGCCGCAAATAAATACGGGCTGCGAAACCGAAACCGGTAACGCAGCCCGTGCTTTATAAATTTGACCTTAACAAATGTCCGTGCTCTCGGCAGACTTCGATTGCTCGTTTGAGCCCGCCCCTGCCGGCGGCTGTAAATCCGCGGCGTCATAGCTGAGCGCCATGTTCTTCTTGTCGTACTGACGATAGAACGTGTTCATGATTCTGTCGGCAATAAGCGTGATATTTTCACGGCCGGTGTTGTTCAGAATAATTATATACTGCGTGGAGCTGAACCGCAGCATTGCGTCAACCTTGCGCAGAACCGTGTTGATTGCGCTTTCAAGGAAGCACATTGCCTCGTCACGGTCGGCAACCGTCGGTGATTTCGCTTTAATCGGGGTTATCGTCATCAGCAGCAGCTGCAGCTGGTGTCCGTTGCGGATACACATATTCCTTATAAAGCAATAAACCTTCTTGAATTCGGGGTAGTCAATGTTGTAAATTCCGCTGTAGGAATCCTTTTCTATGCCGGCGATAAGCTGCTCCAGGTCACGCTTTGAAATATTGCCGTTGTCATCGTGCGCATGGTCTGCCTTGTAATAAATGTAGCAGCCGGAATGATTCATCTGCTTCATGTAGAACAGCGCCTTGTCTGCGCAGTTCAGCAGCGCAGGCAAATCCCTGCCCGTTCCCGCAGAAAGCACACCGCCTATCGCCACCTCGTTGTCCGTGCTCTCGTGAATACCGCCGAAAGCCTCGGAAATCCTATGGCATATTTCGTTGAGCGTCTGTTCAAATTCAATGCGGTCGGTAACTCCCGAAATAAAGCAGAGGAACTCATCTCCCGAATAACGCACGGTAATCATGTTGTCATGCGCCAGCAGGACTTCGGCGGCAGACTTTATCAGATGATCGCCCGCCACCGTGCCGAAATGCTCGTTGGAGCGGCGTATATTGGAAATATCCAGCAGGAACAGACCGCCGTCGCCGTAAAGCAGCGATTCCGCAATGCAGTTCTTTCCGTGCTGTAAGCTGTATGCGCCGGTGAGAAAATCGTGCATGGTGTCAATATCGCTGTTCCTGTATTCGATAACGCTTCTCAGCAGTGCGGCGCTCTTCTCCTCCAGGCTGCTGCCGCTGTCCGTTTCGGGAACGGCGTCGGGGCTGAGCTTCTTCAATCTGCCGTCCTCAAGCATGCTTACGAACACGGCGCAGATTTTCGGGTCGAACTGCGTTCCGCTGCACCTTTTGAGCTCGTCGATTACATCCTGATCGGTAAGGCGCTTGCGGTAAACCCTGTTGCTGGTCATTGCGTCGTAAGCGTCCGCAATTCCGATAATTCGAGCGATTTCGGGGATTTCATCGCCTTTCAGCCCGCGGGGATAGCCGCTGCCGTTGTAGCGCTCGTGATGATAGCGTGCGCCGTCCTCCAGTCCCTCGATCATATGGTTTCCGCTGAGTATCTTGTCGCCGATATCAACGTGCTTGCGCATGATAGCGAACTCGTCGTCGGTAAGCCTGCCCGGTTTGTTCAGGATAGAATCGGGAATGCCGATTTTTCCTATGTCGTGCAGCAGACCTATGTATTTTGTGTTCTGAACCTGCTGTTCGCTGTAACCCAGCTCCTTTGCAAGCGCCGAGGAATATTCCGCAACACGGTAGGAATGACCCTTGGTGTACTCGTCCTTTGCGTCTATGATGTTCGCAATGGTGGTTATTGTCTGCAAGGTAACCCGCTGAAGCTGGCGGTTGTTTTCGGCAAGGCGCTTCACATAGGCTTTGTTATCCTTGTCGATATGGTCGTAAAGCGAGGAAGCGCTGTACAAAAAGCCAAAGCAGAGAAACAGCAGCGCAAGCTGGATTTCCACGTCCTTGCTGGTTGCAAGGGTTACCTCGCCCGCCATAAAAAGCTTTACGTCATAGATAAGGTTGGCGATAAGCGACAGCACGCCCATAATCAGCACAAGCTTCGGCTGATGATAAAGCACAATCAGCGAGAGCATAGGCAGAATATAGGTGAAAACCATCGTGGTGCTTCCCGTAAGAAGCACAAACGCATACATCACAAAATATCCGCCCAGAATGAAATACCGCAGCTTGTGGCTGTATTTGTCGTGCATATAAAGCACCACGCATACGGCGGCGGGAAGAACGGTTGCGGCGGAGAATGCCGCCATGTATTCCATCGTGCGCTGACCTTTGAAGTATTCTCCGAAGTATGCTATAATAAGTACCGCCACAATAATCATCCAGCCGATGATAAGATTGCGGTTTATTTTGCCAAGGGTTTTGTCCATACGACATTCCTCCAATGTTTCACATTTGCATTTTATATATATGTTTTACAGTATATATCTGGATTGGTGTAATTTTTGCAATTACCTTTATTATATCACTGTTTCTCTAAATTTGCAAGACATTTTTATACAGTGGTTGATCTTTGATTGCAGTGCTACAATAGATATTGGACAAAGAGAGAAAAATGGTTGAGGGAGATCACAACAAATTCTATTCCTGCCATGGCTTTCATTACTGCGATGAAATTAATAAGCAGTTAAAAGTTTATCTTTTCCGTTCTAAAATATATGCATAACCGAGAGACCCCGGCTTCTGCTTATAAACTGCAATGGTCAATTTTACACCGCAAAACCATGCTTTTAATTATTCTTTGGTTTGTATTTAATTCGGTATTATTTCTGTTGCCCTAAACAATGAACACTTGTGCATTTTGAACGATATGCACAGTGTTCAAGGAAGTGTGCATAATTGAACGATTCCTTTCGGTTGCTGCCGCTATTGCCGATCTCCTTTAAGGGTAAAATTAAAAAGCCTCTCGGTTAATAAGCTCTTAATATATAAGTATGCAGTCAACTAACAAGCATAAATTGCTCGATTAAATTCTTGAAGGAATTACTAACTCGCCCTAATGCCCACGGTGTTTGTTAAATTACGGGGCGTTGCTTCTTAATCAATTAAAATAAAACAGCGGCTGCCGCAAAGCAACCGCCGAATACATTAAACAAATGGCAGAAACTGCCTGCTCACGATAAGTTATACAGCCGTATAACCGCCGTCAATCGGAAGAATTACGCCCGTAACATAAGCTGCCTCTTCGCTTGCAAGGAAGATTGCGCCGGGATTAAGCTCTCCCTCTTTGCCGTAACGTCCGAGCGGAACCGTCGCTTTCATATATGCTTTAAACGCATCGGTATTAAGAGTTTCCTCGGTAAGCTCCGTTGCGAAATATCCCGGGCAAATCGCATTGCAGGTAATATTGTATTTCGCAAGCTCAGCGGCAACCGCTC
>CAYRLM010000074.1:0-10461 GCA_964425035.1 uncultured Ruminococcus sp. | reverse complement strand
TTTCCCCACAAATCAATGAGAAATTTTGAGAATTTCCGCTAAAACACTTGACAAAACGAATTTTACATGATATAATAATATGCGTGACTGTAAAAGGGTTCTTATTATTGAACTCTTAGAAAAAAGATCAATTCAAAATTAAGGGGGTGCAATAATGGCAGTTCCGAAGAGAAAGGTGTCCCGTGCAAGACGTGACAAGAGACGTTCACAGGTATGGAAGTTATCTGCACCGTCCTTCTCTCGCTGCAAGCAGTGCGGCGAGCTGAAGCTTGCTCACAGAGTATGCGGCAATTGCGGTTATTACAATGATAAGGTCGTTATCGCCAAGGAAGCGTAATCGCCCACATTGAATGGCTGAACACATGTTTACGGGAAGTCCCTCCGGTATCGCCGGAGGGATTTTTGTTTCTTCCGTGAGCTTGAGTCACAAAAGCGAAATAATACACTGGCTATCGGAGAAGCACAGCAAACTATAAAAAGCAGCGAAGCTTCTATGGCTCGCCATTTGGCTCAAAATGAGAATAATATGAAATATCAAGAGTTGCTTAAATATACAGATGCAGTTTATACTTGGATAGAGGAAACCTATCGCAAGCGTGAAGCCAGTGTTAAGACACAGCTTGAAGATAGAGTAAACGCAAACTTTAGCCGTATGTATCACGGTACCAGAAATGTTATGATTGATGATAACTACCGTGTGCGGTACTACGATGTTACTACTGAAGAATCGGAGGGTTTAAAGGCTGTAAAGAGCTTTGCGTTTGTGTGTGGCTTGGTTGAACTGGCAAAACAAGTCATTTCTTCCGGCAATTCTGATGACGAGGAAGCTACAAAGGAGTTTAAGCCGATGTATTTCCCGCTTGTTATGGACGCACCGTTTTCAAATATGGATACGTCCCACATAAGAAATGTTTCCGATATTCTTCCTCAATCGGCAAATCAGGTTATTATCGCTGTAATGAAGAAGGATTGGGAGCCTGCGGCAGAGATTATGTCACAGTATATTGGAATGTCGTATTCTATTGAGAAGAAGAAAGACTCCAACGGCAAGGAGATCGATACTATGTCTAATTTTTTGAAGGATGGTGAGTAACTATGTTTGACAGCGATATGTCTATAACCGGCAAGTATGCTTTCTATTGGAAGGCTCTTTGCAAAACCCCGGGCAATGCGATTGAAACCTCTTCAAATTTCAAAATATTTGAACAATATATCCATGCTTATATGGTTGCTCCGGTGATTGGACTTATCAATCACAAAAAAGGCGTCATAACCGATGTTGACAAGGAAATTAAAGATAGTGCCGGTATGTTGGCTGCTATTCAGTTAAAATACCAAAAGCGCCTTAAATATATCTATCGGCTTATTATTCTCACTGATGACACCTTAAATTTATCTGATGAAGATAGAATACTTTGGGCATTTAATCCGTCACCTGAGGACGAGAAGAAAGGTATGCAGCTATATCACCAATATTTTTTTGGGGGACTTGATTTACTGTATGATAGGTTTGTAAAAAATTGTACAACAGATGATGATTTCCTTAATCAGATATATCAGTTCGTCAAGGAGACAGAGGAGGAGTATAAGGCAACTGACGGGGAGCTTGACTTGGAGAAATTGTTAAAATAAAACTGCTCCTTTATTCGCCCACTTTATTTATCAGAATGTGGTATAATTGAGTATGAGGAGGGGTTGTATGCTGTTTTATGATGATTTTAGTGAGATAGTGGATGATATTATTCTGTCTCAAATGGATATATATGCCTGCAACTCCCTCTTGTATTTTCTGTTTCCTTATAGGTATAGATTAGCCAATACAAGCGGTTATGATGCTATGAAAGAAATTGTAATTAACGGTAACGGAAGCTATCATATTACCGCTTATGATATTCCATATATAAACGCTTGCACCAAACTGGTAAAATTTGAACCAATTGATGAAGTCGGTTATCCCATTCTGTTTGCTATGCTTGACAACACAATGATGGGGTTGGATTATTCAGCTTGTGCGCTAATAAAGATTTTTTCTTGCATTTATTCGCAGCCGCCGCTGATGATATTTGTTTCCGATGAAAGTATTGCTTTCGGTACTGTACGCTCTATGAACCGAAAGAGGATAATTTCTGCTTAAGTGACTGGTTTTTACCTTCGGATTTTCAGATTAATACATTGTTTGTTGAGGATACCGCTTTGCTGGCTGATGTTATTGGTTGGATAAAAGACAATTCAAGGCTTGAAAAAACAAAGCGTAAAGCCAAGAAGAAAAAAGTTATAAGTCCGTATAGCAGTAAAGAAGCTCTGTGGTATAGTGTTTTTTCTGATTACGATTTAGATTATATTAATGCTTTGTTGGAAATTGAGTCTTATACGGGCATATCCACCGAGAGTCAGCGATATGAGTATTATATGATGTTTGACCACTTGTCGGAAAATTTAGGTCATGATATTGGATTTGACGATGATTATTATAATTCAGTCGAATACACCTATGATGATATAGCGGATGAAATATCAAATGTCGGCAATGTTTCGCATTTTGAAGACCTCGATGTGTATTCTGATAATTTGGAAAATTCGGAAGCAAGCGAGATTGTTGATGAGCATCCTGCGGATTTTGAACAATTTGATTTCGATGATGAAGACGATATTCCCGAAGATATTTTGGAAAATCCCGAGAATCTGCTTAAATACTTAATGGGTCAAATTAGACCGGATACATTTCAGCAAAACAATACAGCGTTTCAGACTTATGATATATCAGAATCCGAACAAGGGACGGATTTTTTTGACTCTGATGACAAAGATGATGTTTCTAATGTGGATTGGGATAAAACAGGAAAACAGATCAATGATTTATTTGATCAAATAGACAGCGATATATCTCACCAAAACAAAAACGAATCTCAAATTGAGGATTTTTCTGAAGCCAAACAAATCACTTTGGATATGTATGATGAGATAGAAATTAAAACGGCAGATAACCATTTGGCTGGTGATGCTCCTAATGACATAGATGTACAAGAAACTATCGAGGACAATAATCCGATAGAAAAATCGGCTGTCGAGTACATTTTAAATCAAACGAAGAAGCCTGTTAAAGACAGCCCAAATATGATTTCGCATTTTGAGTTGATTTCTCTTGTCAATGTTCACTCTGAAACGGTTTTTAGGTATATAAATGAAAAGAAGATTATTCCTGACCGAGTAGAAAAATCGGGCTCGCACTCAAAGTATTTCTTTAGTCAAGATAACGTAAGGGCAATTATAGAGAAATTTGGTTGGTATATCATTTCTGAATCAAATAAAAGGCGAGTATTCTTTCAGATGATTGACAGAATGACAATGAGTTTTTCTTATAAGCCGGTATTTATAAAGGCTTTTCTGTCTGTCGAAAAGGACGGTAAAGCCTCTATGTCGAAAATTGTAGGATATTTTCGTGATTTTTATGAGCAAAGGCGCAAAGCAGGACTTTTTGTTGAGAAATCAAACAGCATTTTTGCTCATTCAGGCTATACAGACAAAGAGGTAAAAAAGCTGATTCTTGTCTACCCTTATAAGCGCTTTGCTGAAATGAAGATTTTTTCATATTCAAAGCTTTTCGGGGTAGTATCTATGGATACAAATGTATGGAACAGCCTTCAATCATCTGATAAGATAGAAATATGCAGAATGTGTGATGAGCATATTGAAAAGTATTTTTCTCGTTTCCAATAGTCACATATAAATCCGCAGCCACCTAAAAACGACTGCGGATCCGCTTTTATATTACTTCCCCGCCGCCGACAACAATCTGAACCACTTTTTTCTCCTCGTTGCTCTTAGCACCGAATTTCGCGCCAATAGCTCAGTTGGTTAGAGCAACCGGCTCATAACCGGTCGGTCCGGGGTTCGAGTCCCTGTTGGCGCACCACCAATAGGGGTATAGTTCAGTTGGTAGAACGACGGTCTCCAAAACCGTATATCGAGGGTTCAAGTCCTTCTGCCCCTGCCACGTCTAAAGCCGCATTGCGTAACGCTTTGCGGTGTTTTTGTTTCTTGTGGGAAATGGGCGTTCGGGCGGCAGGGAATAAGCGAAGCGTTTCTAGGGAATAAGCGAAGCGTTTCCAGGGAATAAGCGAAGCGTTTCCCGCCGACTATGGACAAAATGCGCAGAGCAAAACATATAAGTTTGAGCGGCAAGCCTGTCACGGTTTGCCGCTTCTTTTATTCTGTTGTTTGCGCCTGTATTTCCCCTGTCTATAGGTCAGGCAGCGCACAATTCCCTGAAAAAATGTATCTGTTCTTTGAAGAAATACATCTGTTGCAAATAACGCCAAAAATGTTTCAGGGAATAAGCCGCAGGCGTTTCCAGGGAATAAGCCGCAGGCGTTTCCCGTACATATTGACAATCAGTCGCATTTGTGGTACAATATAATCGAATCAAACTAAACCGCGCGATTTGAAAATAAGGAGGTGCGGCATTTGGCGGAAAACGCAAGCTTATTCCCTGAAAACGAATTTGTGCAGGGGCTTTATGAGCAGTACGAGCAAATGCTGTACCGTATAGCCTTTAATATCCTGAAGAACTCCGCTGACGCTGAGGACGCAGTGCAGGAATGTTTTGTGCGTGTAATTAAAAATCTTGATAAAATTTATGCCGTACCCCGCAACGAATTGAGGTTCTATTTGGTTATAATAGTGAGGAACGTTTGCTTGACCATGCTCAAAAAGAAAAACCGACATGTCGAGCTGGACATTGACGAGCAGTACGACATTGCGGCGGAGCAGTCGCCGGAGGAGGATTTTCTCGCCAAGTGCGGCGCAGAGGAAATCCGCAGTGCGGTTATGTCGCTTTCCGCAGAGGACTGCGAGTTGCTGTGGCTGCTGCTGTTTAAGGAGCTTTCGGTCAAGGAGATAACCGAGCTGTTGTGCGGGAGACGCTCCGCTTATTCCCTAAAGCCGGCAACGGTGCGTTCGAGGATTTACAGGGCTAAGAAACGTCTGATACAGAAGCTTAAAGCGGGAAACACCTGCGGCTTATTCCCTGAAAACACCTGCGGCTTATTCCCTGAAAACGCCTGCGGCTTATTCCCTGATGGAGGTAACAGTGAGCTTGAAAGAAAAAGAAATGCTGAGGGCGCTCCTGTCAGAGAGGATTGAGCAGGAGGTTAATGAGCTGACGGGAAACGCCTGCGGCTTATTCCCTGGAAACGCCTGCGGCTTATTCCCTGGAAACGCCTGCAGCGATACCGAGCAGCGGCACAATTTTTCCGCAAAGTATTGCCGCAGGAGGATGCGGCTGCTGAAACGCGCTGCGTCCGGTGGGTTTTCAAGGAGAATGCGAAGCGTTTCAGGGAGGACGCGAAGAGTTTCAGGGAATAAGCGGAGCGTTTCCCGCAGTATTATTATTGCGGCTGCGGTGATAACCGTTCTGCTGTTTGGAATTGCGTGCATAAAGATATTCCGTGTGCCGGGCTTTTTCGGGGTGGAATACAAAGACAATACCAGATTGTTTGCGCAGTCGACCGAGGGTGCGCCGGAAACGCTGGAGGTCGCCTATAACGCAGAGATACCGCAGGGGTATCTGTTTCGGGAATATTCATGCTCGCAATGGAGCAGGGAAATTTATTATGAAGCTGCGGATACCGAGGCTGCCTTTATATTCAAACAGACGGTGAAATCGAATTTTGACGTTCATCAGGACAACGAACACAGCACCATTGAGCAGTGCAGCGTGGGCGGGGCGCCGGGCGTGCTTGTGGAGAACGATTTGGGAAGCAGTCTGATATGGGACTGCGGGGATTACATACTTACCGTTGAAGCAGACGGTTTTTCCGGGCAGGAATTAATGCGCTATGCCGAAAGCGCCGCACCGGGAGAATGGTTCTCGCTTAGCTTTGACACGGCGCAAAGCACTTCCTCCGGCTTGAGCGGCGAACGGCGGTTTACCGTTCCGCAGGGCTATACGATAAGCGGCAGGGAGATAAACGGCGGAGATGTGATTACCGATTTGCAGGGCGAGCGTCAAATAACGCTGCGTCAGCAGGAATTCTCCGGCGGCGTTTTTTCGCTGCCGAATATGGAAAAGCGAGAGTATCAGGTTCGCAGGATTTCATTGGACGGCACAGAGGGGTATTTGTTCTGGTGGTATGCGGAGAAATATTATTCCGTAGTTTGGCAAAACGGTGGACAGCTCTATGAATTGAGCGTCCCCTCCGACCCGCCGCTGACCGAACAGGGTTATATGGATATGTCGGCGGACGAGGATTATGTAATTTCGGTTGCGGCGGAAATTGCCGGAAGTATGTGGTGATTTCGATATTGGCATATGCTTGACAACGGGAAATATTCCCCGATAATAAGAAAGACCAATTGTTAAGGCAGCACCGCACATAAAAAAACGCTCTCGGTTGAAAATTCCGGGAGCGAATATTTTTTGCGATTTTATGATATACTGTGGGTTATTTTGACGATTTTCTTTGCTTTAGGTAATAATTCTTTTTGGTATATTTATTTGGATATATTACAACTTGTTTATGAGCTAACGGGAAACGCAAGCTTATTCCCCGATACATTCTGTATAATCGCAGAAAATATAACCCGGTTCGGTAAAATACGACCGGGATTAAACAGTTTGTTAAATACTATGTTAAAAAAGTTGAAAACACAGCTGTTTTAGCTGCGTTGGTGGAAAAGTTCTCAACATTTCAACTCGGCATTGTTGAAATCTCTCCGAATATCACCGCACTGCCGCCCGAAGTGTGCAAAATCGTCAGAATGTCGGAGCGTTTCACGCGCGTTTGCAGACGCATTTTCCACAGGATATTTTCGCAGGAAAGCCGCTGTTCTCGGTGGAATAATATACCAGAAGTAATATAAATTATGCCCGAACTAATGCGGTATTTCAGAGAGTAATAATACAAAAGCCATATTACGGATAGTATTGAAAATGCGGCGGTCAATGCAAGGATTGCCCATGATTTTTCGGGGAGGACGCTTGCGTTTCCCGTGATAAGACAAAGTGCGATATAAACAGCGGCTGCCGAACCCTCGGTCAGCAGGAATATCGTCCAGCGTTTTTTTATCATTCGTCACCGTAAGGGGAACACCGCACAATTTTGCTTTGCTATATGCGGTGCTGCCCGAAATATCACTGATTTTTCGTATATATTTAGTGTGTACATAGTAAAATAAATTTATGCATGGTGACGAAAGTTTATGTGCAGTATTGACAGATGTATTTAACGGTGTTAAAATTTATATGTATACTCGGATTGTCAAAAGCACGACGTCCCGGCGGGGATTTTCGACTGTCCGATAATGCTCATGAAAGGAGCAAATTATGCTTGAAATCAGAAACATTGTCAAGGATTATGTCACCGACAGTGAAACCGTACATGCCTTAAAGGGCGTGTCCATTGCTTTCAGGGAGAGCGAGCTGGTGTCCGTTCTGGGACAGTCGGGCTGCGGAAAGACTACGCTGCTGAATATTATCGGCGGTCTTGACGGATACACCGACGGCGACCTTATCATCAACGGACAATCCACAAAGAAGTATAAATCCGCAGACTGGGACACCTACCGCAACCATTCCGTGGGCTTCATTTTCCAGAGCTATAACCTGATACCGCACCAGAGCGTGCTCTCCAATGTGGAGCTGGCGCTGACGCTTTCCGGCGTGTCCAAGGCGGAGCGTAGACAGCGTGCCAAAGAAGCTCTCGAAAAGGTGGGGCTGGGCG
The DNA here is from genome assembly GCA_964425035.1 of uncultured Ruminococcus sp. GTDB lineage: Bacteria > Bacillota > Clostridia > Oscillospirales > Ruminococcaceae > CAG-115. The sequence goes on along the minus strand of CAYRLM010000074.1, from coordinate 2,740 downwards.
ACCAGCTTCATAAGCGGCCCAACCAGATGTCGGGCGGTCAAATGCAGCGAGTGGCAATTGCGAGAGCGCTGGTCAACGACCCGGATATACTTCTCGCAGACGAGCCGACGGGCGCACTGGACAGCGAAACGAGCATACAGATAATGGAGCTTGTCAAGGAAATCGCCAAAGACCGCCTTGTAATAATGGTAACGCACAACCCGGAGCTTGCCGAAAAATATTCCACCCGTATCGTAAGGCTGCTTGACGGAAGGATAGTGGGCGACAGCGACCCGTTCGACCCGCAAAAGGGAGAGGAGCGCAAGACCTCGGAGGTGCGCAAGTCCTCCGTGAACAAGGGCAAAAAGACCTCCATGTCCTTTTTGACGGCGCTTTCGCTGTCCAGAAACAATCTCATGACAAAGAAGGGGCGCACGTTCCTGACTTCGTTTGCGGGGAGCATAGGTATTATCGGCATTGCGCTGATACTGTCGCTTTCAAACGGCGTTCAGGAGTATATCGACAGCGTGGAGCGTTCTACGCTGGCTTCTTTCCCGGTGTCGATACAGCATGAAACGGTGGATTACACCAGCCTGATGACCTCTATGATGAACGTCAGGGACAACAACGGCGAGGAGCGGGATTCCGACAGAATATACACAAACGATATTTCCACCCAGATGATGAAAACCATGCTGTCGGAAATGCAGACGAATAATCTTGCGGAGTTCAAGCGTTATCTTGAGAGCAACCCCGACAATATCGGGGACAGTATCGCAGAGATACAGTACAGCTATGATTCGGAGCTGTATATCTACGGTCACAGCGTTGACGGGGAGATAATGCAGATAAATCCTTCCACGGTGATGACCGCAATGCTTGGGCAGTCCATGGCGGACAACGTCAGCCAGATGGCAAGCACATATTCCTCGCTGATGGGCAGCAGCTCCTCGAGCAGCTACGACGCATTTGAGGAGCTGCTTGCCAATGATATGCTGGAAACGGAGTACGAGGTGCTTGCGGGCAGACTGCCGGAGGCCTACGACGAGGTTGTGGTTCTGGTAACGGAGCGCAACGAGCTTTCCGACATTATGCTGTACACGCTGGGGCTTCGCGACCAGAGCGAGCTTGAGGGAATGATGGCGAGCGTGATGGCGGGCGAGAGCTTTGATTTGGATACAGGCGACCTTTCGTTCAGCTTTGACGAGCTTATGGGCATGGAGTTCAGTATGCTGACCGTGCCGGAGCTCTACAAGAAAAACGACGACGGCACTTGGACGGATATGCGCAGCGACAGCGAATATATGGAGCAGGCCTCCGAGAACGGGCTGAAGCTAAAGGTTGTGGGCATTCTCAAGCCGGACGCGGACTCGCTGATTTCCTCCACAAGCTCGGGCGGCATAGGCTACACCCATGCGCTGACGGAGTATATGATAAACAAGGTGAACGACAGCGAGCTTGTAAAGGCGCAGAAGGAAAATCCGGACGTTGACGTGTTCACGGGTATAGAATTCCCGCAGGCAGACGAGGAAGAGGACAAGGCTATGTCGCAGTCCGAGGCTATGGATATGCTGCTGGGAATGTTCACCGAGGAGCAGCTTGAGCAGTTCAACGCCGGGTTAATGGGTTCTCTCACAGAGGAGCAGCAGGCGGAGCTTCAGTCCGCAAAGATGGGCATGGTATCCGAGGAGCAGCTGGGGCAGATAATGATGGGGCTTCTCGACAGCGAGCAGCTTATGCAGGCGCAGAGCGGCGCAGACATATCCTCGCTGCTGACCGACGCACAGCGGCAGCAGCTTACCGCAGCGGTTATGGCTTCTCTTGACGAGGAGCAGAGCGCAGAGCTTTACGCAAAGATGAGCGGAATGCTTGACGCGGCGAAGCTGTACAGCGTATTCATGCAGGTGCTGACCTCGGAGCAGCTTTCTCAGCTTATGGAGCTGACAAATGAGCCGGAAACCACGGACGCCACCTATGACGGAAACCTCAGTCTGCTCGGCGTTGCCGACCTTACCGAACCGAGCGCCATAAAGATATACGCAAAGGATTTTGACGGCAAGGAGGCTGTGACAGACCTCATAGAGAAGTACAACGACGGCAGGATATCCGAGGATAAGCAGGAGGACGTTATCAACTATACCGACTATGTGGGGCTTATGATGTCCTCAGTCAGCGATATCATCAATGCTATTTCGTATATTCTGATAGCGTTTGTGGCTATTTCGCTGGTGGTATCTTCGATAATGATTGGTATCATCACATATATTTCGGTGCTGGAGCGCACCAAGGAGATAGGCATACTTCGTGCAATGGGCGCTTCAAAGGGCGATATTTCCAATGTGTTCAATGCGGAAACGCTTATTGTGGGCTTTGCCGCCGGGGTAATCGGCATAGGCGTGACGCTGCTTCTGAATATTCCCATAAACATTATCATAGAGCATATCACGGGCATTGCCAATGTTTCGATACTTCCATGGCAGGGCGGCGTTATACTTGTGATAATCAGTATGCTGCTGACGCTCATTGCGGGGCTTGTTCCTGCGGGGGTTGCGGCGAAAAAAGACCCTGTGGTTGCTCTCAGAACAGAATGAGTCTAAGGGAGCGCTTATGCGCTCCCTTTAGTCTGTCTATAAAGTCTTTATTCGCAGACTATCGTCTGCGAATAGGGGGAAAACTCTTGTTTTAGGTGGACGCTTGCGTCCTCCGCCCTTACCCCTTTAGCTGCATTGGCGGCTTGAAGTCGCAGCTACGCTGCTGCCGC
>CAYRLM010000073.1:0-10488 GCA_964425035.1 uncultured Ruminococcus sp. | reverse complement strand
GGTGCGGGTCGGGTCGCCGTTAAGCCTGATTTGCAGCGCAAGCTCGTCTATCATGGAGCTGACGCTGCTGCGGTCAACGCTGCCCAACAGCCTTATTTCCTCCGCAGTGGGATTTTCAAGCGGCTTCTCAATGAATATCAGCTGCTTTTTGCTCCCGGCGAAGCCCTCCTTGAATTTCAGCAGCATATTGTTGTACACTGCCTCCTCGTCATAGCCGATAAGCGCTGCGCAGTATACCGGGATAACACCGTCCTGCTTGAACACGCCGCCTGTTCTCACCACACGGGTGCGGCGGTCAACCATGAAGTCCTCGAATATCCCTGCCGCCGTGGTATCCAGCCGCCGTACTATTCCCTCCACCTGCTGAGCCGAAGCGCGCATTTCGCACAGCTTAGCCGCCTTTGAAAGGTCAATGTGTGCGAAATCTATCTGTATCATTCCGTTCATTGAGCCGCCGACGGTCTTAACCTCGTCCTTGTGAGGAAACTTCTCGAAATCCGTATCCATGCCGTAGGAAACATACGTCACATTTACGCCGCAGCTTCCCGCAATAAGCAGGAAATACAGTTCCCTCAGCGTTCCCGTGCCGATATATACAAGCGAAGCAGGCTTAATCGAAAGGTACTTCATCAGCCAGCACAGCAGCACGAAGTATGTGTTTTTGCCGTTAGTGCCGCAGTTTTTTATCGCCTCCGTCAGCAGCGGAGTTATCACGTCTGCGCTGAACGGCAGCCGCTGAGAGGAAATCCAGCTCTGCACTCCCGACTTCACCGAACGTTCGTCGCCGATATCCGCCGCAGCGTACCCTGCCGCCGCACTTATCTCCGTCGTGGAAGCCATCGGCAGCCTGCCCTCAAAGAAAAGTCCGTTCTTCTTTGCGGAAGCATAGCTCTCTATCAGCATATTCTTGAAAACATCGGCGTTGTCATATCCGATATATCGTGTAAATCCATTAAGAGCCATTAAGCCAGACCTTTCTCATATTGCCCTAATTGCATACCTCAATGCCATATCTGCCGCACAGCTTCACCAGTCCGTCGCGGTAGCCCGAACCGACTGCGGAGATCCGCCATTCGCCCTTATATATGTACATCTCGACTGCAACTATCGTTATTTCATCGGTCAGCCCCTCCATAGGGAAGCTGATACGCTCTTCACCCTGTACGCAGAGCGAAACCACCGGGTTTCTCACCAGCGAGAAATTCCTGCGCAGGTCGCCGGAATACACGGAATATGCGACAATAATGCGCCTGACGTTCTGCGGCAGTCTGCCGAGCTCCACGCCTATCGTTCCGTCCTCGGCGGAATAGGTCACGGCACCGTCCGGGGACTGTGCGTTCCCGAAGAATACAAAGCCGCTGTCGCCGACGCTTTTCTCGTTCTCGTCAAGCTGGAACACATACGGATCTATGTCCACGTTCCCAAGCTTCACCCCGGTAAGGTTCACGGTAAAGCTGCCGCCGACATATTCCGCCAGCGGCATTCTCTGCCCCTTGCGCATTATCAGCGGAGAGGACATAGCCGCTGCGCCGCTTTCGGGTACGGCAGCAGCACCGCCGTTATACGCCGGCACAGAGGGCGCACAGACGGATTTCGGCGCTTCCTGCGCAATTTGCTGTCGTGCGCTGCGCTCCACCCGCTCTGCCGTGTAAATTATACGGTCTTTAACCGCCTCGGCACCGGCGGTAAAGCGTCCGCTCAGGTAAATCCTGCGGCGGAAGCGTGATATCAGCAATATCTCCGTGTATACAAGCCCCGGAGTTCCGGGAGCGGACAGTATTATCCGCACCTCGCTGCGCCCTGCCGGGAGCTTATCGGGAACAAACCGCACACCGCCCTGATCGCAGACTATCTGCGCCGCGGCAGGGATATCCACCGTCATGAGGAAGGTGTTGTCATCATGTGCGGAGAGCTCTCCCAGCGACAGCGTCCGAGGTATCTCCACGGCACCGTCCTCTTCGCCGAAGCCGCTGACTGTACCCAGCACCTCGACATTGCCCACTTCCGTCGGGAACGCCGCCGTAATCGCCGTTTCTGCCGTATCGCCCTCGGTTATCTCCACACGAAGCCCCTCAAGCGTGACGCCCGGCGAGTTTATCTCGATAACGCTGCCGTGCCTTGCCCAGACGGTGGTGCTGCTGCCCCTGACAGTCATCGCTCTGCCGACAGACACCGGGCCTTCAAATTCCCCTGCGGGGAGTACGGCTGTTCCGCCGGTAGGCGTTGCCGAAATAATATCGTGAATTGAACCTGCCAAGCCGCCGCCCCCTCAGGAAATCAAACGTTCACGCCGTAAGCGTTGCAAAGCGCCTCAAGTCCGCCCTGATATCCCGCTGCGACTGCGTTGAACTTCCAGTCGCCGTTATAGCGGTAAATCTCGCATACTACCAGCGCAGTTTCTATGGAAAACTCCTCCATGAGGTCGAAGTGAATAACCTCTTCGCCGTTTACGTCGTCGGGATTGTCTATCTTTACAACTCTTACATATGCGTTGGAAACCTGACCGAAGTTCTGGTTGCGGCTCTGTGCGTCAAAAATCGTAACGGTGACTGCAATTCTGTCAATCTCCTGAGGTATCTTCGTGAAGTCGATGATTATAGCCTCGTCGTCGCCCTCGCCCTCGCCGGTGCGATTGTCGCCTGTGTGTACCACTGCGCCGTTTCTGCCGTTAAGATTATTATAGAATACGAAATCCTCGTCGCGGAGTACCTTTCCGTTTGCGCCCAGAAGGAACACGCTTGCGTCAAGGTCGAAATCCTGACCTCCGTCATAGCGGTTGGTGTCCCAGCCAAGACCTATTCTTGCAAGAGTTACCGACTTGTCAAGGCTTACGCGCTGACCCTTTGAAAGATTTACTGCCATTTTGTTTTCCTCCTTAATATACGGTAGAATTTTCCCTCGGAAGCGCCGCATACGCATCGCCCCCGCCGGGTGTTATTATTACTTTTCCGCTGCCCTCATGACAGCCTTTCTGATAAGGTCTATCGGGATTATCGAGATAGCCATGCAGAGAACGAGAAGCCACTCGGTAACATTAAGACCGTAGCCGTCAAGTATCGCACCGCCGAAGTATGTCATGATTATCTGCACGACGGCGATAGCGCCGAACACTGTCAGGAAGCCCTTGTTTTTACTCAGGTTGTCAAACAGGTTCGCCTTTTCGGTTCTGGCATTGAATGCGTTGAACACTGCAATAAAGATGAAGAATGCGAAATATGCCGTATGCAGGTAAGCGTGCGAAACTCCATCGATATCGCTTGCCCTTATCAAATTCCAAAACTCAAGATAGGACTGACCGTCGTCAAGCGTCACCGTACCCAAAATCAGCATAGCAAGCGAGAGAATAAACGTCCACGCTGCGCCCGATATTATCTGGCTCATCATATTCTTGCTGATGATATGCTCCGTCCTGCGCTTGGGCTTCTCCTGCATGAAGCGAGAGAGAGCCGGCTCGCCGCCGAACGCCAGCGCCGCCAGAGTATCCATAACGAGGTTGACCCAAAGTATCTGGATTACCGACAGAGGATTGTCAAGACCTATAAGCGGACAGATAAAGCTTATCAGCACCGCAGAAACATTGATGGTAAGCTGGAACACGATAAACTTTCTTATGGAGTTGAAAATCGTGCGCCCGTAAAGTATCGCCTTATCAATGGAGTTGAAGTTGTCGTCGAGAATTACGATATCCGAAGCTTCCTTTGCGACCTCCGTGCCGCCGCCCATAGCGAAGCCGACATCCGCCTTCTTGAGTGCGGGGGAGTCGTTCACACCGTCGCCGGTCATTCCGGCTACAAGGTCAAGCTCCTGTGCAAGCCGCACCAGACGGCTCTTGTCGCTGGGCAGCGCTCTTGCGATTACCCGGATATTCGGGAGCTGCTTCTTTATCTCATCATCGGAAAGCTTCGCAAGCTCGTCCGAGGTGAGTACGATATCGGTATCCTGCTCCAGCAGACCTGCGTCCTTTGCGATAGCCACTGCGGTTTCCTTGCGGTCGCCGGTTATCATGACTACCTGAACGCCTGCGCCCTTTACCTCGCGGATAGCCGTAACGGACTCCGGACGCACCTCGTCGCGGATACCGACAACTCCCACAAGCGTCCAGTTATTGCTGTCGGGCAGCGCCTCCTCGCCGAGAGCGTCCTCGCTGGTGGCAATGGCAAGCACGCGGATAGCACGGTTTGCCAGCTCGTCAATCTGCTTATTCAGCTCGGTCATGTCGAACGGCTGCTTTTCGCCGTTCTCGTCCCAGTAATGGGAGCAGCGCTGGAGTATCTTCTCCGGTGCGCCCTTGATGAGGGACAGGTTATAGTCGCCCTCTACCTGCGTAGCGGAGTATTTGTTTGTGGAATTGAACGGGATATTGCCCACAGCCTTGACATTTGCGGAACATACGCTCCCTGCCGCAAAGCCCAGAATAGCGCGCTCGGTGGCGTTACCGCCGATGACCTTCATATCCTTGCCCTCGCCGGAAATTACCGACAGGGTGTTCTTGTGTATCGACAGCGACAGAATGTCCTTCAGCTTTCCGCCCACCTCGTCAAAGGTCTTGTACTCATGCAGAGCACCGTTGATGAAGGTGACCGCCTCCAGCTTGCCCTTTGTGATGGTGCCTGTCTTATCCGAGAAAAGAATATTCAGAGAGCCTGCGGTTTCTATGCCGGCTACCTTTCTGACAAGGACATTGTCCTTGAGCATTTTGCCCATATTCTGCGCCGAAACGATAGCTATCATCAGCGGAAGTCCCTCGGGGACAGCCATAACAATGATGATTACCGCCAGCATTACCGACTGGATAACGGCCTCCAGCAGAGCCGCCCACTGGAATACTCCGTCCGCAAACAGGAACGCCTCTATTCCGCCGTCGCCCATGAACAGGGTCTTTATCATCATTGCGACAGCAATAGCGATACCGCCGATGTAGCCGAACTTGCTTATTCCGTCGGCAAGCTTTCCGAGCTTCAGCTTGAGGGGAGTTTCACGGTCGTCGTCCACCTGAAGCTCGCTTGCGATCTTTCCGTATACCGACTTGTCGCCGACAACGGTAACTTCCATCACGGCGTTGCCGGAACAGACCACGCTGCCCCTGAACACCTTGTGTTCGTTGTCGAAATTCAGGCTTTCATCGGTATCTGTCCAACCGTCGGGAACGGCGGTTTTCTTAGCCTCTCTGCTCTCGCCGTTGAGTACCGACTGGTCAACCTTGATATCGCCGTCGATAAGCACACCGTCCGCAGGAATCTTGTCGCCCGACTGGAGAAGTATTGCGTCGCCTACCACGATATCATTGATTGCCACCTCGGCTATCTCGCCGTTGCGGTAAACCTTGCACATGATTCTGGAGGCTTCCTCCTGCAGCTTCTGGAACGCATTCTCGTTTCTGTACTCGGAGAATGTGGAAACCAGCGTTGCAAGGGCGATTGCGATAAAAATGCCTATCGGCTCGTACCACTCGGGAGCGCCCTCCTTGATGACGCCCACGCCGCCCAGCACTGCCAGAACCACATTGATGAGCAGCGCCACGATGAGTATTTTTATCATCGGGTCGCCGAGATTGCCCTTGAGCTTATCCCAAAAGCTCTCGGACGCCTGCTCCGTCATGCTGTTGTCGCCGTATTTCTTGCGGGACTCCTCAGCCTGACTGTCTGTTAATCCAAATTGCTTCATATCCTTGTTCCTCTCTCGAACCGGTCAATATACCGCAACTTCGCACAGCAGACCGTTTTCTCGGTCGGTCATGCGGAACACGGCTCCGTCCTTAAGCTCGATAGCCTGTCCTTTGGGGACAAGCCTTCCCGTCGGGGAGGTCATTCCCTCGACTCCGCTGTTGACAAGCAGCCACATGCCGTTATGCTTGCAGATGTATGCGCGCATATCGGTGCTCGCCTTTTCGTCGTTATGGACATTGGAATAGATGTGCCAGTCGTAAAGCGGCATACGGTCGTATGCGATAAGCTCGCCGCAATCTCTGTACACGCCTTTTTTGCCCCTCACCCCGCTTTTAAGTGTAAGCTTGATGATCCTGTCCGTAACTCTTGTTTTGCAAAACGGGCATATAGGTTCTCTCTCATCTCTGAGAATAAACCATTTCTTTTCGCAGTGCGGATTTTCACACCGCCGCAGTCTGTCCCACGCCTTCAGAAGCTCGCTCTCCCACTCCATCGCCATAGGGCGCTCCGAGGGCTTGTGAAGTCCGTCTGCAAACGCCCGCAGAAACAGCCTTTCCAGCCCCTTTGACAGCGACTGTATCGTCACGTCAAGGTCGGGCGGGCGGTTGCTTCTGTCTTTGGGGTCTTCGATAAATGTCGCCATCGACCCCATTGCGAGAAAATCGTCCTCCTCCGCCGAAGCCGAGCTGTATATCTTGGGTCCTATCAGCGGATGACGCAGGAACAGATACTCGTAAATAAGCACCGGCAGCGCATGAAGATCTGTCGAAACGCACGGCAGACAGCGCCGTGAGTCGCCGGGGTCGTACTCCATGGTGGCAACCACCTCGGGGGCGATATACCCCTTTGTGCCGCATACCTCGGGAGGGTACTTTCCGGGAACTACCAGCGAGTCTATGTCTATAACGACCGTGCTGCCCGTCTGCGGATCTATCAGCACATTGTTGCAGGAAAGATCCGAATGCGCAAGACCTGCCTGATGCATTCGCCGAACGCTCCTCGACAGGCATATCGCAGCACTCAGCATCGTGCGGAAATCGCCCAGCTCTCCGGTGCTTATGTATTTTCTGTTGCGCCCGGTGAACCAGCTGCTTTTCTTGTCCTTTCCCTTGAGGTTCAGTCCGACGGTGGAAGCACCGTCGCCGAAAAAGAATCTGCTCGGATATGTCGGGCAGACTATCCCGAATTCGGGGCTGCTGACTATCGCCACAGGCCAGCAGAAGCGGCTGCGGAAATAATCCGCGCTTTTCTGCGTATTGCCGATAGCGCCGCCGTTTTCCTCCGAAACAGTCGGGTTGTAAATGCCGACTATCGTGCGGATGCGATCCTGTATAGCGGGATCTGTTCCGTCTTTCGGGTCGTTGAAGAACTGCACGGCATACTTTTTGTCAGGTGTGAAAAAAGTGTGCTTCATGCCGCCGCGGGGAGCGTTTGCGTCATACACGAAATTCATTGTTCCGCCGCCCTCCAGCCATGCAGTCACCAAATCGCCGCTGTTCACACCATCACCAGCTCTCCGTTTAACTTTCCGTAATATTTCCCGTCAATAATACCGTCGGCTGTACAAATGACGGAATACCGCACAAACCGGCGCATAACCACGCTTCAATGTGCGTTTTGTCATATATACCGTTTGTATTATTTGCAGAAAATATCACTATTTGTCGCAATACAATACCGCAAATACAGTCCCTGCGGCTGTTCCGCACAAATTACCCATAAAAGAGAAACGGTACGGCTGCGCAGAAGCTGCATTACTTTGCGTAATATTGCATGAAATTATCACATATTGTCGCAATACGATTCCGAAAATACGTTTACTGCGCATTCCGCACAAATCCCTTATAATAACAGAGAAAGGTACGGTTTTGCGGAAATTGTATTACCAAAAGTAATATTGCGAAAAATTATCACATATCGTCGAAATTCATAATCACTAACGTGCGGTCATCGAAGCTGCCACGCTCGTTGTAATTGTCCAGCCAGCATTGCAGCCGCTTCTCGGGGCTGTCGCCGAGGGAGCTTCCCCACGCTTCAAGCGAATAGGGCATAAGCGTATCCCGGTCGTCCCAGAGCCTGTTCATCGCTTCGTCAGAGCCGTCGGTCAGAAGCTGCTTTGCGTACTGTATCGCCACCGGCGTCTGTTCTGGAGTTACAGCGGGAAATTCGGTCGGCTTAGGCTCGCTGCGCCCGGAGCATTCCCCTTTCATCGGGAGTATTCCGTTCAGGCACAAATCAAGATACAGCCGCTTCATCATGGGCTGCGCCGGAAAATAGTCGTCCGCAACGCCGTCGCTCATCAGCATTAATATGTCTGATCTTCCTCGGCTTATACGGATTTTACGGGCAATATCGCCCTCAGACACCGTTTTTTCCGACAGAAATTCCGTTTCGCCGGAATATGCGCCGCTGTCCGCTTCTCCCAAAAGTCGGAAGCACCCGTTGTGATCCTCGCTGCTGTCCACAGCGCAGATACAGCCGTCGCCTATCTGCAATGTGACCACAAACCGCTGCCGTTCGCCGTTTACCTCCAGCGGAACTGCGACCGCCGCCAAAAACGTGCTGCCCATATCGGCAAGAGTGGGATTTCTGCCCAAAACCGAGGTGTAATTCTTGTCGGTGTACAGGCTTTTCAGCTTCTGTATCACAGCGTCAAACGCCTTTCCCGCAGATTTGCGGATAACCGCCGCAAACTGTCCGCAGGCGCTCAGAAATTCATCACCGCTCATATCCCCGGAAAGCTTGTCCCGAAGCGAGCAGTCCTGCTCAAACAGCGCAGGAAGCGCCGTTTTCAGGTAGTCCGCAGCGGCTTCGCAGCTCACCCTCGCACCGATCCTCGAAAGCTGCTTCGAGCCTGCTCCGTCTGCGACAACCGCAATAAGGCAGCCGTCCGCTTCTGCGGTTTCAAACCAATCGTCGCAGTTCGTTCCCTCGTGCTTGTGTTTCTTTCCGCGAACTCTTGCGCCGATAATGCCGCCGTATTCCGTCCGGGTATACTTGCTGTGATACTCCGTGTGCAGCTCCGTTCCGTTTTCGATAACGGTACGGTAGCGCCACATCGAAGCGGTGCGCTGCATTACCTCGCGGTCGGACAAGCGCCGCTGTTCGGGCGCTTCTGTCTCCGAAGCTTTTTCGGCAGCCTGCGGCTTATCCAGGCTCTCTGCGTTCTGCGGCTCGTCCGCAGAAGCGGCACAGGAGGGGTTGACGGGTTGGCTGCGTACCGGTACGGTCACTGCATGAAGCTCCTCCGGCTCTGCGCCCGGAAGTCTGTTCTCTTCTCTGTCCATAATTACCCCGATCAGGGAACGATCGCAAATCCCTGCGGAGGCGGCGGAAGCTGTACAGCCTCTCCGGGCTTTGCGTCAATGCTCTTGGAGGAAGCCTTGATTGAACCGGATACCCATGCAAAGAACGCCGCAAGATCTCCCGCGGTGAGATTATTCATCATCAAAACGTTGTTGGTGATTTTTCTGAGGGTATTCGTGTTGGCGTTCGCTCCGGCCGCACATGCGATGATGTTGCTGGTGGATACCTGCTTGAGCGCTTCTATTCCGTCGTCAAGGTTATCTGTCGGCGCACCGTCCGTCAGCAGGAACACCAGCGGCTTCCAGTCGCCCTTCTGAGTGGGCGTGGAGGTGCGCACTTCATTCTTTATGCAGTCCGCAAGTACAGTAAGAGCACCGCCCAGCGCAGTTGCGCCGCCTGCGGTAAGCTCCGGCTCCTTGAAGAGCATAAGCTCCGTCAGCGGGGATATCTGCCGTGCAGTGCTGTTGAAGGTTATAACTGAAAGGCATGCAGTTTCCAGCGCCTGAGGGTCGCCCTTAAGTTCGCTTACAAGCGCCTTTATGCCCTGCTTCACCGCCTCGATCGGCTCGCCGGACATTGAGCCTGAGCAGTCAAGCAGCAGATATACCGGCAGCCTTCTGATGTAATCCGACATAAAATTGACCTCCGTGATAAGCCGCTCAGCCGGGCGGCGTTATTTTTTGCGGTATCTTCAACAGAAAATGTGCGTGTAACGATTTACATGGCAACATTCTGTACATAGATAATTATAACCTAAAAAATCAATTATGTCAATACATTTTTTGAAACATATCACCAATCGGCGGCAACAAATACGGGTAACGCCGCTATATATATTAAAAGGGAGGACATTCCTCCCTTTATCCCTTTATTTTTTTATGAAGTCACTCCGCAGCGATGTCGTCAAAAACCGCCTGACAAGCCTTAGCCAGATCCTGCGGAGTAAGTTCCAGCTGAGCGCCGAGCTTACCGCCGCTGACGATTATTTTTTCATACTCCTGCGCCGTACTGTGGATCACCGTTTTGTACTGCTTCTTCATGCCGATAGGGGTACAGCCGCCCCGAATGTACCCGGTGACAGCGTTTATATCCTTGACATGCACCATCTCCAGCGACTTCTCGCCGACTGCACGGGCGCATTTCTTCATGTCAAGCTCCTTGTCCACCGGCAGGACAAAAACATAATAGCTGCCGCTTTTCCCCTGCGTAACCAGCGTTTTAAGACAGCTGTCGCAGTCCTCGCCGAGCATTTGTGCGATATGTACGCCGTCTATGAACTCATCGCATTCGTATGTGTGTACCTTATACGGTAGCTTGAGTTTATCAAGCATACGCATTGCATTTGTTTTGATTTCTTTTTCCTTTGCCATGATATCTCCCCGGAAGTGCCGTGCTTTCTTCCAATTAATTTTAATTTAATATACTAAAACACAGCGGAGTGACAAACCCCTCCGCCTAGTTTGTCGATAAAGTCTTTATTCGCAGACTATCGTCTGCGAATTGGGGGAAAACTCTT
>CAYRLM010000072.1:0-10531 GCA_964425035.1 uncultured Ruminococcus sp. | reverse complement strand
GCTCTGCCCCGCCCCCGCCAGCCTTTTGAAAAAGGCTGGACCGAAAACTTTTATTTCGCTGCGGCGGGGTTTTTCCCGGCAGTCAAGATGGGGTTGGTACACACCAACCCCATTATTTTTATTTGATTTTTTTATTATGACAAGAAATGCTCCGCAGCTCTGTCCAATGCGATTTTGAGATGTTCGGGGTGTTTGTTCATGCGGTGACTGCCGCCCTCAATGCACAGCCCCTGAATGTTTGGGTTGAGCCGCAGAAATTCTTCGGTGTCCGTGCGGTCAACAAGTTCGTCGCAGCCGGAATACACCGTCAATATATCCTGGCTGTCCCAGATGTCGCAGTGGTGTATCGCATTGAGCTCCTGAAGCGTGTTGTAAAAGCTGAACGGGATATTCAGCTCCCTGCCCATTTTTATGCGGAAGCCCGATTGTTTTGCCTGCTTGAGCGTGAAATCAGGCTGAAACAGCTTCATGCAGCGCATAAGCGAATCTGCCATATTTACTGCGGGAACTCTCAGCACCAGTCGGTGGAACGGGTTTCCGTGAACCTCTGTCCAGTGCAGCAGCAGAGCGCCGCCGAAGCTTGTGCCGAATGCGTACTCGGCATACATGAATCTTTCCACGGTCATGATGTCCTTTATGCAAAGCTCGGGCAGAAGCTGATCCTCCGGCTCGGTGCGCTCGCCGTGGCAGGGAAGATCCGGCGCAGCCACCCGAAATCCCTTCGGGCAAAGGCGCTGTGCAAGTCCCTCTATCGCAAGGCTGTCCTTGCTGCCGCCGAAGCCGTGTACGGCAAGAACCGTGTGACTGTATTCCCCCTCGGTGTATACCTTTACCGGGATATTTCCGATCATTACCTTATCCTGCCTCATACTAATCACCTCGTACATTATTAATATATAAACAGGGTTGCTGTGAAAATTATACCTCTCTGGCCGGAACGGCTGCTATATTTATCTGCGGCTCGTTTGAATGAGCCTGTTCCATTGCGTCAAGGCGCTGCTGCTGTCTTGCGGCGGCTGCCTCTTTCTTTTCCCTTATATTGTCGAGATCGTCATACCAAAGCTTCTCGAAATCGGCTATGGGCATGGGCTTCGCAAAATAGTAGCCCTGAACCATTGCGCAGTGTATCTCGGTGAGAAATTCCACCTGCTCCTTTGTTTCAACGCCCTCGGAAATGACGTCCATGTCAAGGTTTTTCGCAAGGTCTACCACCGTGGAGATTACCGCGCGCCCCTTGCTTGTGTTCACGGTGTCGCTGAAGAACTCCTTGTCGATTTTCACAACGTCCACCGGCATATCCTTGAGCATATTCAGCGACGAATAGCCCGAGCCGAAATCGTCCAGCGAGAGCTTGAAGCCTATTTCGTGCAGCTTGTGCATTATTTTCAGCAGCTTTTCGGCGTTTTCGGTGAATACGCTCTCGGTAAGCTCCAGCTCGATGTACTCGTATGGGATATTGTATTTGTCCACTATCTCGCGCAGACGCCAGATATAGTCGTCGTAATTCAGGTGAAGCCTCGACTGGTTGACGGATACCACCACGGGCTTTTTCCCGTCGTCTATCCAGTGGCGCATGGTGCGGCAGACTTCCTCCAGAATGAAGAAATCCAGCTCTACAACGAAGCCGTTCTTCTCCGCAATGGGGATAAAGTCTGCGGGTGAAATGAAGCCGAAGTCCTTGCTGTCCCACCTGATGAGAGCCTCCGCACCCTCAATATTACGGCTGCGAAGCCCGTATTTCGGCTGCAAATAGCACCGAAACTCATGCCGCTCCAGCGCCGTCGGCATCATGTTTTCGTAGTCCTTCTCACGCAGCGCTCTGTCGCGGATAGTTCCGTCATAGAACGCAATGGAGGAGTAGTGCGTACCCTTGAGCATACTCTTCGCTATCTTGCAGCGGTCGATCGCCGTGTTTATGTCTGCGTCGCCGTGGCGGTTCTCTTGGATACACTGGTTCATGCGGCATATGCCTGCGCTGAATATCACCGGGTATTTCACAAACAGGCTGTTGCGGCGGTCAAATTCCGTGAATATGCTGTTAATCCTTGAGGTAAGCTCGATGTCCGTGCCGTTCTTTATTGTCAGCGCAAAATTATCGTCGGACAGTCGGGCGAATATCTCGTCGCCCTCAAGGTGGTCGGAAATGGTCTTGTGAAGCCGCTCCAGCATTCTGTTGCCCTCTTCATAGCCAAGACGGTCGTTGACGTACTTGAACTTGTCGATATCGAAGAGCGCAACAGCCCAGTTTTCCGCACCTGTTTTTTTCAGAAGCCTGCGTGTGTCGTCGTAGTATTTGCGCTTGCTCCTGCCGCCGGTGAGCGGATCTACGTCCGTCACTCGGCGTGTGCGGAAGCTGACGACGCAAACCGCCGCAAATACCGACGCCAGAATTACCAGTACGCCGACTATTATCCACACAAGGTAATTGTTGAAGAATGCGTTTGAAGAAGCCTTGCCGCTTTCGGCTATCTCGGAATAGGTGTTGACAAGCGTTGAGCTGCTGCTCATAACCGCCAAGGATTTTCCGATTATGCCCGCAAGCTCCGCTTCGCCCTCGGACATAGCCATACATTCGGTATGAATGGAGTTCCTGACATCTATTATGTCAAGGTCGCTGTAACCGCCGCTGAGCGCATAGAGCAGCTCGTAAGCGCCGGAGTAGGTGATGTCCGCTTCGCCGCTTTCCACGGCGTCAAGGCAGAGCTTTTCGTCGTTGTAGCGCAGAACGGGAGCGTCGGGATAAATCGCCGAGATATACACGCTGATATCCTCGGCGGAGGAGGGTACGGCTATCCTTGAGCGCTCGTTTATCGAAACGCCCGTCCTTCCTGCGGCGGCAATCGGCATTCTCGAATATGGCGCAGAAATGCGTATGCCGGAATACGCCCCCATGGACGCTGCGTTTACGCCGCCGCATATCGCCTGAACCTCGCCCTCTTTCAGGGCAGAAACGCAGTCCTTTATGCTGTCGAACGGGACGAGCCGTATATCCAGCCCGGATATTTCGCTCAACTGCTGCATTGTCTTGGCGATAGTGCCTGTGACGACATTTCCGTCCGAATTGTCCAGCAGACTTGACCGAACGTTGACGCCGACGGTTATCTCGGGGTTCTGGGATAAATAGTATTTTTCCGCCTCGGTGTAGGCGTAGCGCTGGTTTCCGTATTTCGACACATGCTTGTCGTACAGAGCCGACGCAAAGCCGCTTTCCGTCATGGCGATTGCGCCCACTGCCTCGTCAAGGCTGCTGAGGATATCTTTGGCTTCGGAAGTCCCCATAAAATAGCATTCGGCAGTGGACATCTGGCATACTATGATATCGTTCTCCCAGCTGCGGAAGCAGTCCTTTGCGACAGCGTCCAGCTTGCCTGTTTCAAAATCGGAGCGCATTTGCGCTTCCGTGTTGTATGCCACGAACTCCGCCGAACGCAGCTCGGGGGTGATGAACATCTCGTCCGGGAAGTACCTGCTGCGATCCTCGGCGAGGTAGCCTATGCGCTTGGTTCTGAGCGTATCAAGGTCGTAAAATTCAATATCGCTGTCGCTGCGCACGAATATCGCAGAGAACTTTATCATAAGGGAAAAATCGCTGAGCAGCAGCTCGTCGTTATAGCCCTCGGCTGCCGCCATGTCACGCCATGCGGAAAGCTCCTGCTCCGTTACGCAGGGGACGATATCCAGCTCGCCGTTCGCCAGCTTCTGCGCAAGCTCCGGCGCAGTGCCGCTGACATATACATATGTGTCGCCCGTGCGTTTGCTGATTTCACGGAGATAATCGAGAGCAAAGCCTGTATTGCTGCCGCCGACGGTGGAAATGCCGAAATCCGCATTCACGCCCACCCTGACTGTTCTTCCTTCGGAATAAGCCGGCAGAGTGAACGCCGTCAGTGCCGTTATAAGTGCCGCTGTCAGCGACAGAAATTTTTGCTTGATTTGCCGTATATGCCATGCCTGTGAATGCTCCATGAAATTACCTCCGGGGGAAAGGGTAGTATTCTGCGATAATGCATCGGGTTTTTAGTGTACAATTACTGTAAACAGTATATCAAATATTGCAACTAATTTCAAGCCTTTTGTGACATTTTTTCGGAGTACGGCAAATTTTTGAATAAATTTTGTTAAACCTGCACAACAAACTTGACTTTTCACAATGAATATGATATACTATACCTGTTAGCTTTTGCAGATTTTTATCAAAATTTTGGGATATATGTGCCGATTTTCGGCGAGGGATATCCCGCAGGCCGCAGCAGGGTGCGCATAATGTGCGTTTTTTCGACGGAATATGCGCCTGCTTAATCTTTGTCAATAAAGGAGAATTTGCATGAATTGGTTTGAAAACGCTGTATTCTATCACATCTATCCCATCGGGTATTTCGGCTGCCCCAGGCAGAATGATTTTTCCTCGGAGCCCACGCACAAGATACTCAGGGTCATAGACGATATTCCCCATATAAAGGAATTGGGCTGCAACGCAGTTTATTTCGGGCCTGTGTTTGAAAGCTCCGCACACGGCTACGACACTGCGGATTACACCAAAATCGACCGCCGGCTCGGCACAAACGAGGACTTTAAGAAGGTATGCGACGCTCTGCACGAGAACGGAATAAGAGTGGTGCTTGACGGTGTATTTAACCATGTCGGGCGGGATTTCTGGGCGTTTAAGGACGTGCGGGAAAACAAGCTCGGCAGCGCAAAGAAAGACTGGTTTCATGTGCGGGAGGGCAACGACGCTTACAACGACGGCTTCTGGTACGAGGGCTGGGAGGGGCATTACGAGCTGGTAAAGCTGAACCTTTACAACTCCGAGGTAAAGCAGTACATCAAGGACTGCATAACGGGCTGGAAGAACGAATTCGGCATTGACGGTCTGCGTCTGGACGTTGCCTACTGCCTAGACCTGAACTTCCTCAAGGAGCTTCACGGACACTGCAAGTGGCTGGCGGAGGATTTCTTCCTGCTGGGCGAAACGCTCCACGGCGACTACAACAAGTGGATGAACCCCGAAATGCTGGACAGCGTTACCAACTACGAGTGCTACAAGGGGCTGTTCTCCAGCTTCAACGACATGAATATGTTCGAGATTGCGCACTCCATCAACCGTCAGTTCGGCAGCGAGAACTGGTGCCTGTACCGAGGGAAGCACCTGTACACCTTTGTGGACAACCATGATGTGAACCGTATCGCCACAATACTGAAAACCAAGGAGCATTTGCCTGTTATCTACACGCTGCTGTTCATGATGCCGGGCATTCCCGCAGTGTATTACGGCAGCGAATTCGGCATTGCCGGCGACAAGAACTGCGGCGGCGACGACCAGCTCCGCCCGGAATTTGACCTAGCAAAGATGAAGAGCGAGGGTATTTGCGACCTCACCGCCCATATAAAGGCGCTCGCCGAGATACAGAAGAACCACCCGGCGGCTTCTCAGGGCGATTACAAGCAGGTGCAGCTAACCAACCGTCAGTACGCTTTCTCGAGAAGCGCAGACGGCGAAACCTTGCTGACGGTTATCAACGCAGACTCGCAGCCGTTCACATTCAATCTGAACGTCGGCGGCGCAAAGGAAAATCTGCTGACCGGGGAAACAACGGAGCTTGCAGGGCTTACTCTGCCGGGCTTTACCAGTGCGGTTTTCAAGCTGTAAAATATGACAAATTGACCGGAGAGTGAATGCTCTCCGGTTTTGTTTTATGAAATAAATCTGACTAATATCACTTAATGGAATCCCTTACCATCGAGTAGAAATCGTCCCACATTTTTGTGACGTGTTCCTTTGAATAGAACCGATTTCCCCGCTGAGAAGCGGCGACGCATTCGGCGTAATGCTCCGGGTCGTCCCTCAGGCGCTCCAGCTCTGCGGCAAAGCCGTCTATGTCGCTTGCCTTGCTGTAAAAATCAAAGAGTATATCCGGGTATATGTCAAGATCCCGCAG
The DNA here is from genome assembly GCA_964425035.1 of uncultured Ruminococcus sp. Taxonomy (GTDB): domain Bacteria; phylum Bacillota; class Clostridia; order Oscillospirales; family Ruminococcaceae; genus CAG-115. Next base: position 4,595 of record CAYRLM010000072.1, on the reverse strand, counting down.
AAGTATCGGAATATTGGCGCACATCGCCTCCAAAATCGTCATGGGGAAAAGCTCCTCATAACTGGGCAGGAACATGACATCGCCGAGATTGTATATCTCGTTCATCTGCTCACGCTCAATCATGCCGAGAAGCCTGAGGTTCGCCGGTGGCGCTTCGGTCATTTTCTTTATCTCGGAGTAGCCGTCGGTTATCTTGCCGAACGAGAAGCCGCCCGCCCACGCGAACTGTATGTCCGGCATTCTTTCAGCAAGCTTGACGAAATCAAATACGCCCTTGCGCACCTGAAGCTGCCCGGCGCATACGACAACGAATTTATCCCGAGCTATTCCGTATTTGTCGCGGACGGCAAGCTTTTCCTCCTTTGACAGCGGGTGAAAATCCTTGCTGTCAACGAAATTCGGGATATATGTAACACGCTCCCTCGGAATGCCGTAATGCTCCAGCCGCCCTATAAAATAGGGATTGACCGTCACGAGATAATCCATGCTTTTATAGAAGCTTATCATGTAGCGGTAAAATACCCTCTTCATAAAGCGAGGGAGATTAATGCTGGTTTCTACCGTTTCCGGCAGCATGTGGACATATCCGACGGATTTCCCGTGCCTTGTCCTGAACGGGCGGAGCAGATAGAAGTTCGGGTTCAGCGTGTGATAGTGCGTGATATCGGCGCTGTGGGATTTGTTTATTGTCACGTCAAATCTGTCGGCAAGACCTTTTTTGACGAGATTTACCTGCTCTATGTAGGCGGAGCCTACCCCTTGCCCCTTTATTGATGTCGCACTTGACATCATATTTATTGTAGTTTTATTCATCGTACCATTTCTTTCAAAAACACGAATATAGGTCAGCGCAAAAACGACATTTTATAATAATATTATAAGTTAATTATACGGAATTGTCAAGTACTTTATTTTTCTTTTTTGTCCCATGTTCTGTCGCTGATGATATATCTGGGGCGGTGCTTTACCTCCAGATAAATCTTGCCGATATATTCGCCGATAACCCCTATGGATATCAGCTGAACGCCGCTCAAAAAGCAGATGATACAGGTGGTGGACGCCCAGCCGTCCACGGTGCTGCCGAGCAGCGCCTCAACTATCGCCCAGACAATTCCCGCAAAGCTGATGAGCGCCACGATAAGACCCAGCGCCATGATAAGCTTTATCGGCTTTATCGACAGGCTGGTGATACCGTCAAGGGCAAGCGCCAGCATTTTTCTCAGGGGATAATGCGACTTGCCGGCGGCACGCTCGCTGCGCTCATAATACACCGAGGTACTCTTGAACCCCACCAGCGGTACCATTCCCCTCAGAAAGACGTTTACCTCTTTGAAATCCGCCAGCGCCTGCAATGCACGGCTGCTTATCAGGCGGTAATCCGCATGGTTGTACACCACCTCTGCGCCCATGGAATTCATCAGCCTGTAAAAGCTCTCGGCAGTGAAGCGCTTGAAAAAGCTGTCGGTCGTCCGCTTGGAACGAACGCCGTAAACTATCTCGCAGCCCTCGTGGTAAGCCGCCACCATTCCGTCCATGGCGTTGATGTCATCCTGCCCGTCGCAGTCTATGCTTATTGTGATGTCGCATATGTCTTTCGCTTCCATCAACCCTGCCAAAACCGCGTTCTGGTGTCCACGATTGCGGCTCTGGGATATTCCCGTGTAATGCTCGTCCTCCTCGGCAAGCCTTTTGATAATGCCCCATGTGTCGTCCCGGCTGCCGTCGTTCACGAACATAATACGGCTGTCCTCTGTTATCTGCCCGGCGGCGGACAGCTCCTTTATTTTCGCAAGGAACATCGGTGCGGTTATCGGCAGCACCTCCTGCTCGTTATAGCAGGGTACGACTATAATAAGACGCGGCGTCATATTTGTCCTCCTTTCGCCTTTTGTATATTTCTGTATATAGTATAACATCAGCCGCCTGATATGTCAAGACAAGCGCACACAAATCCCGGCGTCTAAAGCCGAAAAAAACAAAGCCCCGGTACAGCCAAAGCCGCACCGGGGAAACATAAAATTTGTCGAGCGAAAACGCTGCGGTTCAAAACCACGAACGGAACGTATTCGCCATCACAAAATTTGTCGAGCGAAAACATCACGGTTCCAAACCACGAACGGAACGAATTGCCCGGCGGCGCTCGCCGCCATTAGTACATGCCGCCCATGCCGCCGCCTGCGGGCATTGCGTTGGCTGCCGCAGCGTTCTCTTCGGGCTTGTCGGCTACGAGGGACTCGGTGGTGAGTACCATTGCCGCAACGGAGGCTGCGTTCTGGAGTGCGGAGCGTGTTACCTTTGCAGGGTCTACGATACCTGCGGAAATCATGTCGACGTAGGTTTCGGTGTAAGCGTCGAAGCCGTATCCTACCTTGCCTTTGCCTTTGCCCTTGCCCTTGCTCTCGCGGTTGATGGTGTCGATAATTACGGAGCCTTCCAGACCTGCGTTGAGAGCTATCTGGCGAACCGGCTCTTCAAGAGCGCGGAGTACTATCTTCGCACCTGTCTTTTCGTCGCCCTCAAGCGTATCTACAAGGGTCTTTACGGCAGGCATTGCGTTGATGAGCGCAGTTCCGCCGCCGGCTACGATGCCTTCCTCAACGGCTGCCTTTGTCGCTGCGAGTGCGTCCTCGATGCGGAGCTTCTTCTCCTTCATCTCAACCTCGGTAGCTGCGCCGACCTTGATTACGCCTACGCCGCCGGCGAGCTTTGCAAGTCTTTCCTGAAGCTTCTCCTTGTCAAACTCGGAGGTGGTGTTGTCAATGGCGTTCTTTATCTCGTTTACACGGTTCTTGATAGCGTCGGAAGCGCCTGCGCCGTCAACGATGATGGTGTTCTCCTTTGTTACCTTGACCTGCTTTGCTCTGCCGAGCTGTGTGATCTGGGTTTCCTTGATGTCAAGACCAAGCTCCTCGGTGATTACCTCGCCGCCTGTCAGGATAGCGATATCCTTGAGCATTTCCTTGCGTCTGTCGCCAAAGCCCGGAGCCTTTACAGCCACGCATACGAATACGCCTCTCAGCTTGTTGAGGATAATGTTGGTGAGAGCGTCGCCCTCAACGTCCTCGGCAATGATGACAAGCTTCTTTCCGGATTGTACAATCTGCTCCAGCAGCGGCAGAATATCCTGAATAGAGGAAATCTTCTTATCGGTGATGAGGATATACGGATCGTCAATGACAGCTTCCATCTTGTCGGTGTCGGTTACCATGTAGGGAGAGATGTAGCCTCTGTCAAACTGCATTCCCTCTACTACCTCGGAGTAGGTTTCGGCGGTCTTGCCCTCTTCAAGAGTGATAACTCCGTCGGCGGTTACCTTTTCCATTGCCTCTGCGATAAGCTTGCCAACGGACTCGTCGCCTGCGGATACGGTGGCAACTCTCTCGATATCCTTGCTGCCGTTTACTGCCTGTGAGTTCTTCTTGATTTCATCAACCGCCGCGTCAACAGCCTTCTGCATACCCTTCTTTACTACCATGGGGTTTGCGCCGGCTGCGATGTTCTTCATTCCCTCGCGGACAAGAGCCTGTGCCAGCAGAGTTGCGGTCGTAGTACCGTCGCCGGCTGCGTCGTTTGTCTTTGTGGCTACTTCCTTTACGAGAGCCGCACCCATGTTCTGGAATGCGTCCTCAAGCTCTATTTCCTTTGCGATGGTTACACCGTCGTTGGTGATAAGCGGACTGCCGTACTTCTTGGAAAGAACCACGTTCCTGCCCTTGGGGCCGAGGGTGATCTTTACCGTGTCGGCCAGTGTGTCTATGCCTGCCTGAAGAGCCTTGCGAGCTTCCTCACCATAAATAATGTCCTTAGCCATAATACTTATATCCTCCTGTCTGTGTTCAGATTATTCTACAATTGCCAGAATGTCGGACTGCTTGAGAATCGAATACTCAACTCCGTCAACCTTTACCTCGGTGCCGGCATACTTGCTGATAAGCACCTTATCGCCAACCTTGACGTTCATTGTTACCTCTTTGCCGTCAACGTTTCCGCCGGGGCCTACTGCGACTACCTCTGCGATAGAGGGCTTCTCCTGTGCGGAAGCTGTCAGGATAATTCCGCTCTTGGTGGTTTCCTCAGCTTCGACCATCTTTATTACTACACGGTCTGCTAAAGGCTTGATTGTCATGATATATATCCTCCTTAAATAAAATGTGCTTAAATTTTCGGCACTGTGTGCCGGGTTTTAGCACTCCTATTCGCTGAGTGCTAATTATATTTTAACCATTATTCAGAAAAAATCAAGGGGTAAGAGGTGTTTTTTTGCAAAGTTTGTCAGTATTGTGCAATATATCTTTATTAATCGCCTTAATTTTGGTGATAATCAACAGAAACATTTGCTGGATTTTCGATGACATATTATATGAAGCACTACGCACTCACTGGGATAGCCGTTTTTGTCCCGGGAAATCTGTGGCAAAAACGGTATTCGCGCAAAATAACGGTTGATTTATTTCAACGCATGCGGCGTGTTGCGTAAAACCCATTTTAATAGCTTGATTTGCAGGCATCGGTCTGTCGTAAAGTCTTTATTCGCAGACTGTCGTCTGCGAATCGGGGGAAAACTCTTGTTTTCCCCCGTACCCCTTTAGCGCTTC
>CAYRLM010000071.1:0-10627 GCA_964425035.1 uncultured Ruminococcus sp. | reverse complement strand
GGGAGGTTATGGAAAGCTGTCCGCTTCTCAAATATATCTGCGTTGCTTTTACCGGGTTTGAACATGTGGATATGGAGTATTGCAATGAAAACGGAATAGTTGTTTCAAACTGTGCCGGTTATTCCACGACGGCTGTTTCGGAGCTCGTGTTCGGATTGATAAGCTCGGTTTACAGGAAAATTATTTCATGCGATTATGCCGTGCGAAACGAAAAAAACAATTCCGCTTTATGCGGCATTGAGTTGGAAGGCAAAAAGTTCGGAATTGTCGGGGCAGGCGCAATCGGTCTGAGAACAGCGTCGATTGCAAAGGCTTTCGGCTGTGAAATATATGCATACAGCCGAACAGAGAAAAACGTCCCCGGAGTTAAATTTGTCAGCCTGGACGAGCTTATGAGTTCATGCGATATAATCTCCGTTCATGTTCCGGCAAACCGGGAAACCCTCAGGCTAATCAGCAGAGAGAAGATTGCAATGATGAAGAATACCGCTATTCTGATAAACACTGCCCGAGGCTCTGTTATAGATAACGACGCCCTCGCAGACGCACTGAACGGCGGAGCGATTGCCGGTGCGGGAATAGACGTGTTTGATATGGAACCGCCCGTTCCGAGAGATTATCCGCTGGCAGCCGCAAGGAACTGTGTTCTGACGCCGCACATCGGCTTCCTCACGCAAGAAGCAATGTTCAAAAGGGCAAAAATCGTCGCAGAAAATCTGAAAGCGTTTTTCGACGGCAAACCGATTAACGTTGTGATATAGCCGTTTGATATTGAGGATGTCACTTCCTCTTTCTGAGTATGCCCCTGTTGTGGTGACAGCAGGGGCATACTCAACAGACTGCACATTCACTGTGATGTTTGTCCCGTCGGAGGTAAACATCACCGTACCTTGCATGTCCGTTCTATAAACGCTGATATTACGTTCATACAGCCGTTTCAGCACATCGTCGTTCGAGTGCCCATAGGAGTTGTTCAACCCGCAGCTTATCACAGCATATTGGGGATCGACCTTTTTATGCAAAAAGAAAAGTTCTGCGAATGACTTTGTTAAGCCATTCGCAGAACCTTCATCTCTGGTGCGGGTGACGGGACTTGAACCCGTATGTCATACAACACACGCACCTCAAACGTGCCTGTCTGCCAGTTCCAGCACACCCGCATTTATTATCCGCTGAGCTTTTGTTCTCAACGACTATATTATTATATCACAGCTTTTCCGGTTTGTCAATAGCTTTTTTGAGAAAAAACAAGATTTCATGCACAATTTTTTTCACAAGCGCCATGAGCGCATGGCAGAGCCGTTCAGCTCCGCCTGCGTTCGTAATGCTCGACGTGTACTCCCCACTGCCTAGCCTTGGCATACAGCGCCGAAAGCCGGCACTGCACCGCATTTTCCTCATAGATAAGGGCGTCTATCTCGGAGGCTTCCTCCGCAAGATCATAGCGAAGCCGTATCTGCTCCAGACGTTCGAGAAGTCTTTCGTGATCGCCCATAATCTCGCGTGTGCGGCGCTTTTCGGCGGCACAGGGTCGGGTATTCCGGGAATTTCCGCCTGTTTTACGCTGCGGCGGGAATATTGCTGCGCATAGCCTGACAACAAGGCAGCGGCTTGTACTTTCGGTTTTCGGCATAGCTGCTCCTTTCATTGGATAGTCTATGCTGAAATATATTCATCGAGCGCCGTGTTTATTACATAAATTATGCCGCCTTGCCGTCTTGTCGAGCGGGTCTGCCGCCGCTCAAAAGCGCCAAACGAACGAATGCCCGTCGGCGCTCGCCGACCGAACGAATGCCTGTCGGCGCTCGCCGACCGAAATCTATGCTGCCCGAAGCCCCTCGCCTTTTGTGACGCCGTGTATTGCCGTAACGGTGTAGCCTGCCTGTTCAAGCTGCGACAATATGGAGGGCTCCGCATAATAATGCATTGTTCCCACAAACACAAAGCCTATTTCCCCCGATTTCAGGCTGTCCGTGATGAAATCCGTCATAACCTTCTGCCTGTCGGTGTACATCATGTCGTAATAACTATGCCAGTCGTCGGGGGAGCTTACTTCTTCGGGATCGTACACCTCCAGCGCCCCGAAATAATCCTCATCAAAGCTGCTCCACGCCTCGTAAAGCTCCAGCGAGTCCTCGGCCTGCGCTTTTATATTATCGTCGCCGACGCATTCCGCAAGCGTTTGCAGCTGTACGCTCATGGGAATATTGCCCATCATTCTGTACTGCGCTTCGCCGCCCTCTATTTCACGCACACTTATCCCCTCGGAATGCGCAATGCCGAGCAGCACGGCTTCCGTGCCGCAGTCGGTGTCCAGCCCCGCTTCGTCCAACACCAGAGAAGTCGCTGCGGAAGCCCAGTAGAACGGTATCATTCCGTCCATGCCGTCCTGCCATATACCCTTGCTGCGGTAGAAGCTCACAGTGTCGTCGTATGCGTCGCCCAGCAGTTCGCTTGCGGTGCTGCCGTTCAGCCTGAGGTAATTCACGCACTTTTGCTGCAAAAAATAATCTCCGCCGAAAGCCACGGTGTCCATCTCCGGGGCAACCCAGCTGCTGTTTCGCAGCGCCTCCAGCACATAGTCGGGGTAATCCGCACCCGGCTTTCCCGCATGAATTGTTCCCAACAGAAATATCTGCGCACCGGTCTGCTCGTCCTCAACAACCCAAAACGGCGGAGTGACACAGTTTTCTTCGACTTCGGGGGTGACGTTCACCTCCAGCCGCTGCTTTGCCGCACCTGCGCAGCTGCACAGCATTACCGCCGAGATAAGCGCAGCCGCCGCCCTGATCAGCTTTTTCATATCCGTTTACTCCGAAAGTCTGTTCAGGCAGTCCGCACACGCCTCGTCCTCGCTGGCGTATTCCGACAGCTCCATGCGGTCGCCGTCCTCGCTGTAATAAACCAGCCATTTCCCGCCCTCGCTGACAAGGCAGATACGCTGATCCTCTTCGTCGCCGCTGCCGCATATATTATAATAATAATGCGGTATGTCCATCTCGAAAAGCCTTGTTTTTAATTCCTGTACTGTCATGTTTTTACTCCTTTGTCTTGTCCGTTTTTTATTTTTTAGAACAACCTGCCGCTTATCTCGAAAACAGGGCCTTTCTGCCAGAGAAAAGCGGACAGGATTATCTCGTAGCCGCCGCCGGGCGGAAGCATGAAATCCGCAGGCTTACCCTTCGGAAGCCCGAAGCCGGAAAGCAGGTTGGTTATAACTCCGCCGTGGGTTATCACCGCCGCACGGGTAAGCTCCTTTTTCATCATGTCGCTGAAAATTATGTCAAGACCGCTTATGCAGCGCAGCGAGAAATCCCCGAAATTCTCGCCGCCGGGCGGACATGCGTCGGCGCCGCCTTTCAGCCATGCGGTGTATTCGGGCAGGTCGGCGATTTCCTGTTGGCGTTTTCCCTCAAATTCGCCGAAATCCATCTCCGCTATCTCGTCCACCTTTGTGAGCCGAAGATTTGGGTAGATTATATCGGCGGTTTCAAGGCAGCGCTTCAGCGGCGAGGAATACACCTGTTCCACGTCGGGATATACCCCCGTTTCCGCAAGGCGGCGGATTTCCTTTTCACCGTCGGGACAAAGCGCAAGGTCGGTCTGTCCGATGTATTTTCCGTCAAGATTTCCCTGCGTAAGTCCGTGGCGAATGAGATACAGATAGTAATTTTTCATTCTGATTTTACCTTTCGTTATTCAACGGCATTCAGCCGTATCTGTCGTTTTTTGCTTTATCATTACCTGTGGTTAAATTCTGCGTGATTATACCTTTTGTGTAAAAAAATGAACTGTTTACCCGGTCAAATCAAATCACAACATTTAGAGGTCAAGTCCGCTTTGACGGACTAAATCCTGTCCGAATGGCTGTATATTATAGATTATGCCCTATGCGGCTGTCGTTTTTTTGTGAAATATGACACTTTACAAATCGGAATATTCAGTTTATAATATACAATATGGTATTATACATAAAAACAAAACCATGGGGAAATAATAACAAGGAGAAAATGTATGAACAAGGACTTCCCCCGTATCATGACGCTGCTGCGTAAGGAACGGGGTCTTAGCCAGAAGCAGGCCGCAGCCGATCTTGAGGTTACTCAGGCGCTGCTGTCGCATTACGAGAACGGCAAGCGCGAATGCGGTCTTGATTTTCTCGTGCGCGCTGCGGATTACTACAATGTGTCGATAGATTACTTACTGGGACGTTCGCCCATGAGCACGGGCGCTGCCGTGACCGAGCAGGAGCTGCCCGAAAGCTCCGCCGCCGAAAAGTACGAGGGCGCGCCCTCGGGGCTTTCGGTGTTCTTCCAGAAGAAGCTGCTGACGAATTCCGTCGAGATAATTTTTACACTTCTGATAAAAGCGAAAAATTCCGAGCTTGCCAGAGCGGTGTATTCCTACCTTTCGCTGGCGGTTTACCGCTGCTACCGCATGATTTACAGTGCAGGGAAGTCAAACGACGAGCATGTGTTCAGCATTCCCGAGGATAAGGTGTCGGGGCTGACCTCTGCGGCGCTTTCCATTGAGGATATCAAGGCTCGCTCAGCCGCATGGAACGGCGGCTCCGAGGACGAGAAAATCACCACTGCCCGTATCGAGCAGGAATACTCCAAGCAGGCGGCGGCGCTGCTCTCGGTGGTGAACAGCTCCGAGAAAACGCTCAACAAATTACAGTGAGATATATTTACATACGTCACCCGTCAGAAATGGCGGGTGATTTTTTGCCATTTTCTCTACCGAGCGCCGTCCTCTGCGCCGGAGCTTCCCCGCTTCTTGCTGATAAACAGCTTCAGCGCATTCATTGCCGAGCGGAAGTTTATCGCAACTATCACAAGGAATATCACGCAGTTGACAGCATTCAGGAGCAGTCCCTCCGACAGTGTCATCACGCACACGGACATCACAGCCAGCAGTGCGAGGTTCAGGAACATTTTCGGAAAATCCACCTTCATGTAGAGGTATTTCCGGGTATCTATCACACGGTAGACGTATACCAGCACATAGCTGACAAATGTCGCCAGCGCCGCACCCAGCACGCCCATGGGGGAATTAAGCAGGATAAGGTTCAGCGTCACGTTGCTTACGGCGCCTATCACGCTTGATATAAGGGAATGCATGGTCTTGTTGCACGCCTCGTATATGGAGCTGAGAAAGTTGTTGAAGCTCTGGAACACCACAGCCGCCACAAGGAACGGCACATATATGTACGCTCCCGCAAATTCCTCGCTGCCGAAGAACGGCATTATTATCGGACGCAGCACCAGCAGAATGCCGGACGCCATGATGAACATGACCGTTTCTATCATGCCGAACACGTCGGAGTAGAACTGGCTTATCTTGCGGGAATTGCGCTCGGTTATCGCCGACATATGCCACGCCTGCGAGAAGATACCGACAACTATCGCCGCAAGGTTCGGGAACTTGTACGCAAAGGAGTAAACTCCGTTTGCGGCGCTTCCGTAGTATGCGGTCACCATAAACGTATCCGACACGTTTATTATCCACCACATGACGGTGGTGGGCATAAGCGGGATACTGTAACGTATCATGGATTTAGCCAGCAGCTTATCGTTTCCGAGGGGGCGGTACTGCTTATACAGCTTCGCTTTCAGCGTCAGAAAGACTATCGAACACAGGTCGCCCAGCGACACCGACAGCACATAGCCCACAACTCCCAGCTTGAATACGCCGAGCAGCAGCAGGTTCAGCAGTATCACGGCAATGGTTGTGAGTATTCCGTCCACGGCGTACAGCTTCACATGACCTCTGGCACGGACGTATATCGCACATATGCCCTTTATGCTGCCCGTGGCAACGTACATGTATATCAGCCATTCGTAGTCCGCCAGCATATCTATGAAGCCTATCAGCGGCACTGCCGCCGCAAATATCACCAGCCCTATCAGGGCGGTGTTTATGCCGATTGACAGCACATGCTTGCCGTTGTTCGCCTTGTCCAGAGCATAGCGAAGCACACCCTCGTTTATCGAGAGAGTGACCACGGATATCAGCAGCGATGAGGCGTTGATGATATTGTTCACATCACCGAAGCCGTCGGCGCCGAGCATGTTCGTGTAGAATTTCAGCATTATATACACGAGCAGCTTCGAGCCGAACTGTCCTATCGCCAGAATTATGGTATTGCTTGCCAGCTTCTGGTATTTATTCATGTTGTTTTTCTTTCGTAAAGAGTATTTTGCGCAGAGAAATCAGCCGTTCCTCAGCTCCTGAAAGAATTTCGTCAGGATATCGCCGCATTCCCGCATAAGTATACGGCTGCGGACGAACGGGATATGCGTGAAGCGCTCCTCGAAGAGGTTCACCACGGAGGAGCATGCGCCGTTCTTGTCGTCGAATGCGCCGTATACCACACGTTTCAGCCGGGAGTTCATTATCGCCCCGGCGCACATCGGGCACGGCTCTAAGGTGACGTACAGCGTGCAGCCCGACAGCCGCCAGCTTCCGAGAGCCTTTGCCGCCTGCTCTATCGCCAGTATTTCGGCGTGGGCGGTCGGGGACTGCAAATGCTCTCTGAGGTTCCAGCCCTCGCCGATGATTTTGCCGTCCGGGTCGGCGACTATTGCGCCTACGGGTATTTCGCCCAGCTCATAGGCACGCTGCGCCAGCTCCAGCGCCTTTGTCATATATTCCTCGTCAAGGGTCATATGCGCTTGAACTGCATCACCAGTGCGGTGAGTATAAACCATACGGCGTTATATCCGGCAAGCCAGAAGCTGTCCAGCATCGAGAAGTTTCTGAATATGGCGAAAATGAACACCAGCAGAACGCCGAGAGATATTCCGGCGATTTCCATGATGCAGCCCATTCTTATGCGCTCTCTTATCGCCTTTGCGCCGTTTATCGCAGAGGCAAGAGAGGAGAACGTTCCGTCGCAGGAAACTGCGGCGCTGCCCTTTCCGGCGTATTTTGTATGCTCGTTGAAACGGCTGTGTACCTCTGCCGGGAGTATCCTTACGTTTTCCGCATAGATATCGAAAAGCTCGGACACAACGCCCTCGCTGAGCGCTCCGTCCACCGTCTTTATCAGAAGGCTGACGCCGTTGCCCGCAAGCTTCTGAACGTGTTTCTTTACCTGAGGATTTGCCGAGAGTGTGACAAAGAACAGCATGCACACCTCTCCGGCCACCGCAAGATAAACCACCTCGTCATGGTTCTTGTTGAGTGCGGATTCCTTCTTGCTGTCCGGCACGATTATGCCGTGGGACTTCATGTGATCCCTGCTGCCCAGAAGCACTCTGCGGCTGCCTATCCAGCCGGAAACGCCCAATCCGCTTTCATAGACGCAGTTGGACACTTTTTTCAGCAGTGCGGGCTTGTAGTTGAGCATATTGAACAGCGGGTCGGCAAGAATGCTGTCTGAGCTTACCGCAAGGCTTGCCGCATAGATTATCGCCTCGTCGATAGTCACATGCTGCGCACCGTTTGTGCCGTTCTTGTTGTAATCCCAGATGTTCCTGATGGAAACAGAGCCGGTGGGGAACAGTGATTTTGCCTCTGTCAGAACCGAGTTCACGGCGCTGAAATCCTCAACGGCGCTGTAACCCAGTATCGCCGCCCGCCTTTCGCTGGTCTTTCTCGAAGCGCTGAGCATGGGCAGCATTACGACAAGCGCCCCGGTAAAGGAAGCGCCCACGCACAGAACCGCCGAGAATACCGTTGCGGCGAACGACCACTGGTTCAGTGAGCTGCCCGTGTTGACCGCCCCGGCGCTGAAATAGCCGATAACTGCGCCGATAACGGAAAGTCCGAGGACTATCGGGGTAAATATTCTTGAAATGCGGTCGGAAACATCTTCACAGTAGGTGGAGATTATGAAATCGCACAGCATTTCCGTCTTTCTCATCGAGGCGGTCACGGGGAAGCCTTTCACCGCACCCCGTGCCAGCTGCTCCGCGTCCTCACCGTCGGTGCATTCGACAAAGTACTTTTCGCTGTCGCCCGTGACGAAGCGGAAGTTGTTCTTTGCCGCGCGCACGGTGCACAGCTTTGAAATTGTGTTGAAGCACAGCGCCAGCATGGACACGATAAGGTACACGAAGGACTGCTTCATCATCAGATAATTAGGCTCCGCAAGATACGCTATCATGCTTATGAGAGCGCCCAGATGGGCGAACGCACACAGGGTATCGCCGTCTGGCTTTTTCTTTATCAGGCGGGAGAAGCCGTTGGTGACAACGCTGGAGCATGCTCCGAAGCTCAGTATGCCTATGGTGAGGTTGGTGTACAGGTAGACCTCGACGTCGGTGGCAAGCTGTGAAAGCAGCGGCACTCCGCTTATTTTGAACTTGAAGAATACCGCTGCGACAAATGCGGCGGCTGTCAGCAGAACAAGTATCGCAAGTCTGCCGGCAAGACCTTTGCCCGCACGGCTGAGGCGTTCGGTTATGACATTCTCGTCGTCGAGGTCGATTACCTCGTCCTCTTCCTCGTCATCATCGTCCTCTTCCTCCTCTTCCTCCTGCTCGTCGTCGATGTCCTCAAGCATGAAGTTGGAGATACGGCGCTTCTTGCGTGCGGCGAGAGCCTCCGCTTCCCGCACGGCTGCGACAGGGTCGGTCTTGGGAAGAATGCTTGTGTCTATCACCTTGTCGTAATCGAGATTAAGTCCCTTGGGCGGCAGACTTTGCGGGTTGGATATATCGTTAAGCGTAACGGTACGCTCCTCGGCGATATTCTTTTCCCGCTGCTCCTTGAGCTTCTCGTTGAGGGAAGCTATTAGAGCGTCGCCGGAGCGGCGTTCTTTTTCGGAAATGTCGGTTTTTTTCTGCACTCCGGGGGTAAACAGCACCTCGTCCGCGCTGTGGTTCTTTTTGCGAGATGTGACGGGGGAGTATTCCTTTACATGCTCCGTTTCGCCGCCGGACATTTTTTTCAGGTCGTTGCCGGAAACGGCGAGGGTGTCGCCTATTTCCTGCTGCGGAGCGGCTGCGTTTTTAAGCTCGTCCACCGCTTTTTCCCTCGATTCCATGGGGTTGAGGGAATCCACAAGCTCGTCCGGCTCCTCCGCCGCACGGTCGGCGGCAAGCAATGCTCGGTTTATTTCCTCGATACGCTGAAGCTTGCGTATTTTCTGCGTATCCGTGGTGACGAGGTCGCTTTTCGTGTGGAAGATTATATCCTCGTCGGTGCCTGCCGTTTGCGGCTTTACAAAGGGCTGAACATGCTCGCTCTCGGGCTGAACGTATTCCTCCTCCGGCTCTGCGAACAGCTTTGCAGCTTCGCTCGGAGAAGAAAGCTCGGCGGTGAAGCCCGTATGCTCCGGCTCTTCGGTCGGAGAGAACTGCATTGCCTCCTCGCTGGCGGCACGTTCCGCTTCGATTTGATTTTGCTTCTGCCTTTCCGCTTCCAGACGCTGCCGTTCAAGACGGCGTTCTTTCTCCTCAAGGCTGCGGCGGCGTTTATCCTCCTCCGCTGCCTTTTTGCGGAGATGCTCGTTCTTTCGCTCCGCCGCCTTTCTGATATTTTCCGCACGTTCTCTGGCTTCGTCCTCCTCGGACTGCTCCTGCTCGAGGATTTCGCTCTCGGACATACGGGTCTTTGCTCCGGAGCTGCGTAACAGGTCGTCAAGCTCGTTCCCGCCGATTATCTCGGTGACGCTCTCAGTGGGCTGCTCGCTGTCGCCGTGGCTGCCCCGCATTCTGTCTACCTCTGCAAGAATATCGTCAATGCTGTAATTATCAGACATCAATATCTCTCCTAATTAAACTTCCCGGATTCAACCCCGGTGCTTTACTACCTCATACATGAGAATCCCTGCCGAAACAGAGGCGTTCAGCGAATTTACCCTGCCGAACATCGGCAGAGAAAGCGTCATGTCGCAGTTTTCGCGGACAAGTCTGCCCAGACCGAAGCCCTCGCTGCCTATCACCAGCGCCACCGCCCCGGAAAGGTCTGCCTTGTCAAAGGGTGTTCCGTCCGCTTCCATGCCGTAGACCCATACGCCGTTTTCCTTAAGGCGCTTGATGGTATCCACGAGGTTCGGCACTCTTGCGACCTTCAGCCATGCAGCCGCTCCCGCAGAGGTCTTGAACACCGTTGCGCTGAGAGAAGCGCTGCGCCTTTTGGGGATTATCAGCCCGTCCGCTCCGGCTGCCTCCGCTGTGCGGATTATTGCGCCGAGATTGTGAGGGTCCTCTATCTCGTCTGCGATGATTATGAACGGCGGCTTTCCCTTTTCCTCGGCGGCGGCGAGTATGTCCTCCACCGTGGAGTAGGAGGCGGAGGCAAGCTCAGCCGCTGCGCCGCCGTGCTTGGGAGTTCCGCACATAGCCGTCAGGCGTTCGTCGCTGACCTCTTTGACCACCGCACCGGCTTTCTTTGCCAGCGCCGTTATTTTACCGAGGGAAGCTCCCTTCTGCACATATACCGTATCAATCTCCCTGCCGGAGTTAAGCGTTTCCGCCACGGCGTTCCTGCCGTATATAAGACCGATTTCCTGATTATCCATAGTTTTTCCTTATTAAATGTAATTGATTTGTTCCGAACATTAATATACAATCGTCCATATCAAGGACTTTATAATAATAATAATAGACGCTATGCGTCTATTCAGCTTGTCGATAAAGTCATTTTCCGCAGGAAAATGACCGATTTTAATCCG